>JAJPEB010000063.1 GCA_023252315.1 Candidatus Woesearchaeota archaeon
GTGTCGAGGCCCATGCGGCTGAGCCCTCCCAGGTACTCGCGGAGGACTTCCCGCGCGCCCACGCGCAGTCGAGAGCCGATGTCCCGGAGGTCCTCGAGCAGAAGCTCGGGGACGTCGAACGATCCGCCCTTGGTCGTCGTGACCGATGCCACCGCCTGCGCGATGCCCTGCGTGTCCCTCGCGTCGATGCGCAAGGTGACGGAGCTGCCGTTCTGCACGTCGCTCTTGTCGAGCAGCGAGTAGATGAGCGAGAACTCCGCGTTCGACTCGGTGCTGCCGTCCGTCACATAGAACGCGCGGCCCGAGACCTCCACGGGGAACTGCTCCGTGGCGGTGCGCAGCTTCACCGAGGTGAGCGTGTACTTGCCTGGCGCGAGCCCGCCGAACGACGCGGACCACGTGCCGTACTGCCCATTGCCTGTCTTGAGCGTGAGGTGCTCCGTGAGCTGCTTGCCGTCGGGGCCGACGAACACCGCGTCAGCGCCCGTGATGCCGCCCGAGGCCACTTTCGCGTCGAGCGTCACGGTCTGCTGGCTGCCCGCAGGAAGCACGTCCTTCGAAAGCGTCACGTAGACGAGCTCGGGGTCGAGGGGACCGAGCGGCAGGCCGCCGCCTCCGCCGCCACCGCCTCCGCCGAGCGAGAAGCGGGAGTCGCCGCCTCCGCCGCCACCGCCTCCGCCCGAGCCCTCGGGCGTCCTGTAGTGGACGCGCTCGGTGCCCGCGAGGTTGTAGACGTCGGTGGTGCCATGGTCGTAGAGGATGGTGATGCCGACGAGCCTGTTGTTGCCGGGATTCGCGGTGAACGAGAGCTTCCAGTCGACGTCGGTCGCGCTCACGAACGGCTCGAGCGCGTAGACCGAGGTCCCGCTATCGCTCGACACTGTCACGTTGACCGCCGTCGCGCTCACGACCAGGCTGTTCGTGAAGACGTGCACCTGCGTGTCCGAGCTTCCCACCACGTCGCCCGATCCGTCGGTAGCGGAGAAGAACGGGTTGACGACATTGCCGACCTGGACTTCCCAGAGATCGGTCTCGCCCGCAACGTTGACGCCGACGATGAACGGCGTGCTGCTGCTATCCGTCGCGAGGATGCCGGGCGTCCACGAGAAGGTATCGTTCGTGCCGTTCGATGTCTGCACCGTCTCGCCGTCGACGGTCCAGGTGATCGGGGCCTCGTGGTTGAGCGCCACGGAGAACCTGGCGGTGCCCGTCTCGAGGAGATGGTACGCGCCGCCCTGGAGCGGGAGGAGCGAGAGCGTGTATGTCAGGTCGTCCCCTGCGGCGACCGAGAGGCCGCTCGCGAAGGTGTCGTAGCCCGGCTTCTGGCCGATGATGCTGTAGGTGCCCGGCGCGACGTTCGCGAGCAGGAGCGTGCCGTTGGCGTCGCTCGTGCCCACGTACGCGACGTTCGTCCCGTTGTCGAGGCCGATGTGCACGCCCGAGGGCGTCGTGCGCACGTGCACGGTCGCGTTCTGCGAGGCCTGGGCGACGGGCTGGAGCGTGAGGGAGACCGTATAGGCGCCGCCCTGCGCGAGCGTGAGCGTCGAGGAGTTGGGGGAGTACCCCGCGAGCGACGCGTCGACCTCGTACGTGCCGGGCACGAGCGAGAGCGAGGCGAGAGGCGAGGTGCCTGCCGCGGCGCCGTTGAGCGTGATCGCGGCTCCCGAGGGGAGCGTCGTGACGCTGAGCGTCGCGTTGAGCGTGGTGTTCGGCGGGGTCACGCCTCCTGCGAAGTGGATCGGGGCATGCGGGCCGCGGCCGTTCATCCTCGCGTCGAGATACGCCACGAGCTCGATCGCGGTCGCGACCATCTCGTTGGTCGTCTCCGTGAACTCGTACGTGTCGTGGCTGTCGCGGTAGTTGAAGATGATGTCGTTGTCGCCTCCCTGCGAGGGGACGGTGTCGTACGCGCCGTTGATCCAGCCGGGGATGTACGTCCTGCCGTTGAGGAACGTCGCGCTCTGCACGAAGGGGGATTCGATCTTGGCCTCGCCGTTGAGCCCGTTCCCGAACGCGCCGTACGTCTGGCCGAGGATCGTCGCCACGCCGTCGAGGTACGAGTACGAGGTCCCGTTCACCTTGAACTTGTAGCCGGTGCCGCGCGTGCCGATGACAGCGCCGCCGCTCGAGGAGTAGTAGCCGCTGCTGATGAGGAAGCGCGAGTGGAACTGTGTAGGCTGGTCATCGCCGATGCCGAAGATGAAGCTCTGCGGGGAGAGGTTCGCGTTGAGCGAGACGCCCTCCTGCACGAGGTTCGCGCCCGTGAGCCATGCGAGCTGGGCGTCAGCGACCGTAGGGATGAACGACTCGTTGAATGGGTTGAGCTCCGTCGCCTTCGCCGCGATCACCGCGAACGAGAGCATCTCCCTGCTGTTCTGGAAGCCGCTGTTGCGGTAGATCTGGAAGACGCGCTCGCCGGTCCTGTCGACCGAGCTCGGGCCCTGGTCCTTGTACTCGGTGTAGACGGTGTTCCTCATGTACGTCGCGGGATCGCCGCCGCCGACCATGTACGTGAGCCCAAGGCCCTCGATCGCGGAGCGGTGCTTCGCGTACTCCTCCCAGTAGTACGCCTGGGGCTCAGTGTTCGACGAGCTGAAGGACTTCTTCACGTTGCCCGCCTGGCCGAGCGCCACAGCCTCGCGCAGGAAGTGGTCCTCGCCGCTGTAGTCGTAGAGGAGGAAGAGCGATGCGCCCCAGAACGCCGCCTCCGGGTCGTCCTGGCCGAACGAGGTGCCGTACGTGCTGTTCACATAGGCGTACGTCGCGAGGCTGCGCTGGTAGAGGGCGGTGCCATCGGCGTGCGACATGTCGTCGACCGCAGGGATCGCCTCGGTGAAGCCGAGCAGCGCCTGCACGGTGTACGACCTGCTCGCGGCCTTGTCGAAGATCTGGCACGGGTCCGGCGTCGAGGTGAACTCGGGCGTCGAGAAGCCCACGTCGTTGTAGCAGCCGAACTCGTAGTACCAGCCGCGGCTCACGCCGTAACCGCTGTGGCCCGTCACGGTGCCGCGCGGGCCCGGGTAGGTGAGGTTGAGGCAGGGCTCGTCGACCTGGCACTTGTAGTAGAGCGCGGCGTTCGCGACGCACTGGCTCCAGCCGGGAGTCGAGCTGTCGCCGCACAGGCTCGTCACGGGCACGTTGTGCTGCACGACGCTGGGCGGGTCGCCGGGATCGTAGACGTCCATGGTCGTGACGCCCGCGGGCACGGGACCCGGATAGAAGACGTTCGAGATCGCCATGCCCTCGTCGAGCCTCGCGCCGTTGGGGTCGCTCGTCACGATGACGCCCTGCAGGCTCGCGAGGTAGTCCGCGTACTTCTTGACGGTGCCGCGGTACTGGCTGTCGAAGATGACGGGATCTCGGTTGTAGGCGCTGCCGAGGCGGATGAGCGTGAGCGCGGCCTGGTCTGCGACCATGATGAAGCTGCCGTCCGCCATGTAGGGGAACGCCGAGGAGTGGTAGTCCGCGTGGTATGGCGAGCCCTGCTGCTGCGTCGCCACGAAGAACTGCTCGAAAAGCGGCGCCGTGTCCTGGAAGACGTGCGCCTCGATGGGGAACGTGCGCGAGCGCACTCCCTTGTCAGTCTGCGCGTAGTAGGAGCCCTCTGCCGTGAGCGAGGTGAAGTTGCCGACGAGGCAGGAGAGGCCGCCCTGGCATTCGACAGGTGTCCCCGCGAAGCTGGTCGCCTTCGCGAGCGTGCCGCTATAGACCACGGCGTTGCTCGAGGAATCGCGGATCGTGAAGCTGCCCGACGGGGCGCTCGTGTAGACGATGATCTGCTTGAACGACGCGGGGTGGTAGCCGAGCTCGGAGACCGAGACGACGTCTGCCGCATGCGCGTAGGGCGCGAGCGCGACAAGCACGAAGAGGAGCGGGACGAAGATCCGCAGCGCCGGCACGATCTTGCGCGAGGCGCGGGGCGCGGGGCGCCCGCTGCCCCAGGTGTACTTCGCGTTGAGCGCGAAGTTCACGAAGAACATGGCGCCGATCGCGATGAGGTTCCACAGCAGCAGGTGCGCCTCGCCCAAGCTCGAGGTCAGGAGCCAGAGTATGGCGAGCGTGCCCACGAGCGCGGTCATGCTCACGAGCTGGAACTTCGCGAAGCGGCGGCCTACCGATTCCTTCACGGAGCCCTTGAACGTGATGAGATCGTTGCCGACGAAATTCGACACGATCGCGGCCTCGGTGGCGATCGCGGACGCGAGCAGGTAGTGGAGCTGCGCGTAGCGCGTGAGCGCGAAGAGGATGAGCGTGTTGAGCCCCGTGCCCACGGCACCGACGAGCGCGAATAGGAGGAAGCGGGCGATCGTCGCGCGATCCATCTTGCGGAGGAGCCTGGGCATGTCCATCGGATCCTCAGCGCTTCACCGAAGGCGAGAGGCGCACGCCCTGGCGCTTCCTCTTCGCAGGCGAGAAGAGGCGCTTCGTGCGCACGCGAAGGCACACGAACCCCCCTTCCATCATGTCGGAGATCTGCATCTTGCTCTTGCCCTCGCTTCTCACGCCGAATCTGATCGGGACCTCGCGCACGACGCCGCCGTGGTAGATCGCCGCCTCGAGGAGGACTGCCTGGAACGCGTAGCCGCGGACCTTGAGCGCGGGCAGGTCGATGCGCCTGAGCAGCTCCGCGCGGATCGCGCGGTAGCCGCCGCTGCAATCGTGCACATTGCCCAGGTTGAGCAGCGCCTTCGTGAGCGTGCGCGCGCACATGCTCGTGACCTTGCGGTGCACGCTCCATCCCTCGGCGATGTTGCCGCCGTTCACGTAGCGAGAGCCGATGACGAAGTCCGCGCCCTTCTCGACCTCGTCGAGGAGCGCGTCGAGGTCCTTGGGGTCGTGCTGGCCGTCGGCGTCCATCTCGACGATGACGTCGGGATTGAGATGCTCGAGCGCGTGCATGAATCCTGCGATGTAGGCGGCGCCGAGGCCCTCCTTCTCCGTGCGGGTCAGCAGGCTCACGCGGGGATCCTCCTTCGCGTAATCGGTCACGATCTTTCCCGTGCCGTCGGGGGAGCTGTCGTCCACCACGAGCACCTGCAGCTCGCGGGGCTTGGAGAAGTCGTCCTCCGCGCGAGCGACCGCGAAGATGCGGTCGAGATGCGCCCTGATGTTGCCTGCCTCGTTGTACGTCGGCACGACGATGCACACGCGCATGGGCTGCCGCGGCCCCAGGACCGGAGTCTTCACGCTTTTCATCGTTTTCTCGTCCCCCAAGTTCCCGCATCTGCGATCACGGACGTCCCCCAACGCCGTGCGGATACGGGCTCACTCTTTAGAAGTGAGGATATTGCAAGGGTTTATAAGGTTTTCGCTTGCTTTTCGCTCCGAAAACTGCCATTGGTGGCTACTTTTTGTCGACGAGAACTCTGAGCGCTCCGCGCGCGGACAGCGCAGGCCCTGAGGACGCGTTCTCGCAATCGAAAACCGTCCATGCTTGTCCCTCGTCGGAGACGAACTTTTCGGGAGAGATGCTCGCGGCATCGATGGAGAGCCTCTCGACCGCTACGCTGCCCCCTTGCCCCGTGAAATCGATCTCGTGCATACCGGTGGGGAGCGCGATATCGAACGCGTGCGACGCCGTCCCGTCGAGAGGGAACTGGTCCAGCATGTTCCCGTCGACGTAGAGCGAGACCGTCGCGTTCGCCGCGCGGATCCTGAACGAGAGGAGGACCTCGTCGCTGATCGTGTCGATGGGAGTCGGCGCGCTGAGGCAGCTCGTGTTCACGATGCCCCTGCGCTCGTAGTCTGCCCAGAGCCAGGGGTTGCGTACGGTATACCTGGCTTCCGCTGTCTGGTTGCCGAGCACGGTGCCTATCTCTCTTTCCCGCAGGTCCTGCGCGAGGCGCTCGTAGTGCGCCTGCCCGCCGAACGAGGTGCTCAGCGCCTTGATGTCGTCGAGCGTGAGCTCGTACGCCTTCTTGTAGAACGCGTTCTCGTCCTCGAGCGCCGAGATGCGCGCCTGGAGATCCGCATTCTCCTTGCGCAATGTATCCGCGCCTTGCTGCTGGGCCACGAGGAGGGCGATGAGCGCGACGAGGAGCAGCGGGATGCCTATCGCTGCCGCGGTGAGGGGACGGCTCTTCATGATGCGGGATCGCGACGCCGGGTCGACGGGGGAAGGGAGGGGGTCCGCGTGGGCGTGCGTGCGCTGCCCCTGTTGCGTGCCTGCCGTCCTTCCTGCTTCTGGGGCGCCCCTCGCGCGCGTTTCGCCTCCGTTCATCGCCCGGGCACGCTGGGGGCGACTATTTAGTTCTTTAGTTCCTCGGAGATTCCTTTTCTTCCCGTCGGAAGGCCATACGCCCTGCCCCCGCGCCAAATTTATAAGGGCCGCCTTACGCGCGCTGCGCATGGAGTCATGGGGCGCGATCTGCGCAGCGGTCCTCACGTGCATCGTGGCGCTCGCGCTCGCGGCGTTCCTCTTCTGGCGCATCTGGTTCTTGCGCAAGCCCGCGCGCACGGTCCCGAGGAGCGGCATCGTGAGCCCCGCGAGCGGGACCGTCGTGCGCATCATCCCGTTCACGGGCGGCGCGCCGCAGCAGGTGCCCAAGGGGCTGCTCGGCGTCGTGCGCATGCTTACTGTCGACGTCGCGAAGGAGGGCGTGCTCGTAGTTATCATGCTCACGCCGATGGACGTCCACTACCAGCGAGCACCTGTCGACGGGACCGTGAAGCGGGTCCGCTACACGCGCGGGAAGTTCGCGAACGCGGTCTCGGGAGCTGCCCGCCTCGCCGCGTTCGAGAACGAGAAGAACGAGATCCTCATCTCCTCGGGCAAAGGAAGCGTGAAGGTCGTGCAGGTGGCAGGCGCGCTCGCGCGCAGGATCGAGTGCTATGTCAAGGAAGGGCAGGCGGTGAAGAAGGGCGAGATCATCGGCCTTATCAATCTCGGCAGCCAGGTGTGCCTCGTCATGCCTGCGCGCACGGTGCTCGTGCGGGAAGGGCAGAGGGTGATCGATGGCGAGACGGTGATCGCGCGATGAGCGCCCGCCTCACGCTCGCCGACTGGTTCACGTTCGCGAGCCTCGTATGCGGCATGCTCGCGCTTGCGCTCGCGCTCTCGGGCATGGCGCGCTGGTCGGGGATCGCGCTCCTCGTCTCCGTGATCGCCGACTGGCTCGACGGGCGCATCGCGCGCAAGCTCGACCAGTCGAGCAGGTTCGGGCTCTACCTCGACTCGCTCGCGGACATCTGCGCGTTCGGCTTCGCGCCCGTCGCGATCGCGCTCGTGCTCACAGGCGTCTCTGCGCCGCTGCTCGTCGCGGGAGCGCTCTTCCTCGCCGCAGGCGCCTATCGCCTCGCGCGCTTCCAGGTGGGGACGCCCTCGGGCGGCTTCGAGGGGATGCCCATCACCGCGAACGGGGTGCTCTTCGCGCTCGCGCTCCTCTTCGCGCGCCCCGCATGGTACGCATTGCTCTTCCCCGCGATGCTCGTCGCGTGCGCCGCGCTCATGGCGAGCACGTTCAAGGTGAGCAAGCTGTGATCGGGCGCCTGATCCTCGCGATCGTCGCCGCCTATGCGTGCGCGCAGGCGCTCAAAGTCGCGTTCGTGAGCTCGCGC
>JAJPEB010000001.1 GCA_023252315.1 Candidatus Woesearchaeota archaeon
CAGGCCGCCGGATTCCTGACGGCGCCGGCACGTGCCAGCTTCCATGCGAGCGTCGACGCACGGCGCGCAACGACCGTCCTCTACAACCCCGCGAACGGCGCTTGCCAGTACATGATGCCGCATGCGAACGAGAGAGGCCACCTGCAGGAGATCACCGTCCCCTACGTCCTTCCGGGCGAAGTTCCGGCCTCCTGGATGGACCTCAGCTACAAGACGGGCTCGCTGCGTATCACGCGCGCTACGACCTATCCCGACGGCTTCAGCACCTCCAAGGTCGGCTACGAGCTGATCGACAGGCAGGGAGGGAAGCGCATAAGCAGCGAGGATCTCGGACAGGGAGAGCGAGGAGACCTCGACGACATCGCCGAGCGGCTCCTCGACGATCCGAACCTCGCGCTGCACGGCCCCATGCTCTACGATGTCGCGAAGGCGATCCCTGCGGAGACCACCGCAAAGGGAGGGGCGATCCTGCTCGAGGCGATGATGCGCGGCTACGTGATGATGAGGCCTCCCACGAGCAGGTGATCAGAATCGCCAGCTTCCTTCTAAGCGCATCCCGCAACCCATAAATACCTGCATTTCCTGTGGAACCGCGCGGATATCGGCGTGAATGACGTTCGCCGCGGCAGCGACAACGGGCAGGCGATGCCCTGAGGGAAGGTGAGCGGGATGCAGAAGGACGACATAGCGATGAAGTGCCTGAGGTGCTCGAAGCAGCACAAGGTTCTGGACATGGTCATGGACGTGTCGGGGCGGGGCATGGTGTGCAGGCAGTGCGCGGGCCTCGCGCCCAAGCCGGGCGCCAAGCTCGTGCGCGCCGAGAACGCGCCCATGGAGCGCGAGCGCTACACGTGCGCCGAGTGCAACTTCAAGTTCTCGAGCAGCAAGGGCAAACAGGCGACGTGCGGCTACTGCGGCAGCCCTCGCGTCGTGCCCGAGAGGCAGAACAGCGCGGGCAACATCCTCAAGGAAGCCTCGATGAAGCGCTACGAGATCTGAATGGGCACGCTCGACACGGCGCGCTGCTCGCGCTGCAAGAGGGACTACCCGTTCGCGCAGGTGCGCTACCTCCCCGACGGCAAGAGCATCGCGTGCCACGCATGCCTGGGCGTCGTCGCGAAGGAGGCCGGCAAGGAAGCGAAGGCGCGCGAGGGCAAGCAGCGCGACTTCCAGTGCGTCGCGTGCCGCTACACCTTCCGCCGCAGCGACGCGAGCCCGCCCAGGGCGTGCCCGCAGTGCGGCGAGCGGCGCATGATCGGGTTCGAGCGCGAGAAGATGACCGGCGACGCGCTGCTCAAGCTGTGATCGGGCCCTTTTCGCTCCAGGCGCCTTCCTCTTTCCTCTCCCTTCGCCTCGCTCTCCGGCGCGCGACGATCTCCCGCGCTCGCGATCGCGCGGCGGCGCTGCGCAGGCGCCTGGAGCGCGGGCGAGGAGCGCGCGTTTTGGAAGGATGAGCGTTCTCGACGAGAAAAAGCAGGAAAAAAGAAGAAAGGTTGAAAACGATCTTACTTCTTCTTCTTCGCTGCAGTCTTCTTCTTTGCCATGTTAACCCCCCTCCAAATGTTGATGGATGTATCTGATGTCTTATCCTATTTAAAATTTATGAAAATGGAGGCGCCAGAGAAATTTTCTTGATGCGTTCGGGGCGCTGCGGAGCGCATCGCTCGCATCATCGCGCTCTTTTTCCGCGTCGCGGCGTTCCTCACCCACTCCGTCGCGCAGCTTTACGAAAACCGAGTTGCACACATCGCTCGATTCTCTGCCTGACTCCGAGGCAGCGCCGCTACCTGTAGGGTCAGGAGAGAAAATCATGATAAGAGAGAAGGGATGTTTCCCGTCGGCAAATCCGCCGCCCTACCGGAACATGTGGTAGAACGTCTCGAAGATCGGCGTGTTCGTGCTCACGCTGATGAAGTTCGCGCCGTGGCGGTCGCACATGCCCTTGAGCGTCGCGATGTGCTCCTCGAGGCGCTGCTGGTAGTTGTTCTTGAACCTGGTCGACACGAACGTGCGCATCTTGTCCTGCGTCTCCGAGTCCTCGAGGATGACGTCGCCCGACACCGTGAGCTCGCGCTCCTGCACGTCGAGCACCTGGATCATGAAGATCTCGCTGCGGTGGTAGCGGCCGATGATCTCCTCCACCTGGGCCGGGTCGTAGAGGAAGTCGCTGATGAAGACGATGAAGCTCTTGCTCGTGATGCGCTTGCGGTACTCGTCCATGCTCTGCAGGAAGTCGCTGCGCCCCTCGACCTTGAGCGCGGACATGTAGTCGAAGAGGTGCGCGAGGTTGCCCACGCCGCGCTTGGGCTTGAAGGACG
Organism: Candidatus Woesearchaeota archaeon; assembly: GCA_023252315.1. Classification (GTDB taxonomy): domain Archaea; phylum Nanobdellota; class Nanobdellia; order Woesearchaeales; family UBA525; genus UBA525. The sequence continues at coordinate 2,319 of JAJPEB010000001.1, forward strand.
TCACGTGGTCCTTGAAGGTGTTGAGGTTGAACTTCTCGTTGTTGCGCTGCGCGATGAAGGCGAAGCCGAGGCCCACCTCCGCCGCGTACTCGAACTTCGTGTGCTTGCCCGTGCCGAAGTTCATGCTCGCGCTGCTGTCGACGAGGATGTGGACCGTGAGGTTGCGCTCGGACTCGAAGCGCCTGATGTAGAACTTGTCCGTGCGGCCGTAGATGCGCCAGTCGATGTGCCTGAAGTCGTCGCCGGGCACGTACGCCTTGTAGTCGCGGAACACGAGGCCCTGGCCGCCCTGCGGCGCGTGGTGCTCGCCCTGCTTGTCCGCGTAGATCTTCTTCTTGAGGATGATGTCGAGGCGCGAGAGCGCCTTGAGGAACTCCGTGTCGATGGTCATGCGCGCGCCTCCCGCACCGACACCCCGAGCAGGAGTCCGTTGAGCGCGCACACGGCGAGCAGCAGCGCGCCGAGCATCGCCCATGCGGGATCGAGCGGCCTCACCACGAAGAGCGCGAAGAGCGCGGCGAGGAGGAACTGCAGGACGTTGAGAGCCGCGAGCGCCGCCGCGAGCGCCGGCCTCGCGGCGCCCGTCGCGAGCATCCACGAGCTTCCCGCGACGACGATCGCCGGCACGATCACCGCCACCGCCGCCGAGAGGAGGATGGATGAGCTCGCCTGCGCATCGGCGCCGTACTCGGCCCACAGCGACACGGCGAGGGCCGCGAGGAGGACCGCGAAGACCAGCGCGGGCAGCCCGAGCATCGCCGCCACCGCGGCTCGCCCTGGGAGAGGCGCCGTACTCGATGAGCTCGGGCATGTTGCGCGTCTTGTTGACGATCTCGACCGCGCGGCGCTTGATGTCGTTCGCGATCGGCACCTGGCGCGTGAGCTTCTGGAGCAGCAGGATCGACTCCGCGGAGAGCAGCGGCTTGAGCGCCTCGCGCTCCGACGGCTTCGTGTACTCGTCGACGATCGCGATCTCCTGCTCGACGCTCGGGTACTTCACGAGGATCTTGAGCAGGAACCTGTCCGTCTGGGCCTCGGGCAGGGGGTATGTCCCCTCCTGGTCGATCGGGTTCTGCGTCGCGAGCACGAAGAAGGGCCGCTCGAGCTCGAAGGTCTGGTTGCCGACCGTGACCTGCTTCTCCTGCATGGCTTCCAGCAGCGCCGCCTGGGTCTTGGGCGTCGCCCTGTTGATCTCGTCCATGAGCACGATGTTCGCGAAGAGCGGCCCGCGCTGGAACTTGAAGAGCTTCTTGCCGTCCTTCTCCTCGATGACGTACGTCCCCGTGACGTCCGACGGCATGAGGTCGGGGGTGCCCTGCACGCGCGAGAATCGCAGGCTCATCGTCTCCGCGACCGCCTTGATCATCGTCGTCTTGCCGAGGCCCGGGAAGCTCTCGAGCAGCGCGTTGCTGTCGGTGAGGATCGCGATGATGATCTGGTCGATGATCTCCTCCTGGCCCATGATCTTGCGCGCGATCTCCGCCTTGAGGTTCGTGAATGTCGCCTTGAGCTTGTCGATGTTCTTGACCGCTTCCGCCGTGGGTGCTGCCGCCGCTGCCATGTGAGTATCCCTCCGATGATGATGGTGCTTTCCGCCTATTTAATGATATTTTTGGTAGTGTGCATTTCCGTTGATTTTTCCTGACGTTACCGCCTTCGCATTCGAAAATCCTGGATGCTGCCTTGGAATCGAACAGGAGAGGAGCCGATTCGCTCGGAACGCGAGGCGTTCCGGCGCGCTGGAAATCTCAGATTTCCATCGCATGCAGGCTCCTCGACGTAAGACCGCGCAACGGAGTGAGCTCGATGCTCCGCAGCATCCAGGATAGTCCTTAGCATGCGAGTTCCTCATCCCGACCCCTCCTGCGTGCGCTTGCTGTACTCGTAGCTGCGCTGCAGGTCGCGCTCGCCGAGGCCGCCCTGCGCGTAGCCGGGCCCGCCCTGGTTGAACCCCGCGTCGCCGGCGCCCAGGTCCTGCAGCGGATCGCCGCTCGGGTTCGCGGGATCCACCTTGTTGAAGTCTGGGCTGTCGAGCGAGGGGTTGATCGTCGCGCTCAGGTTCTGCCCGCCGAGTTGCGCCATACGCGCGTCGCCAAAGACGTCGTCTTGCGCCTGCTGCGCGTCGAAGCCGCCAGGCGGCGCGCTCTTGCCGAAGAGGCCGCCGATCGCCGCGATCGGCTTCGCGAAGGGGTTGTCGAACTTGCCGACGTTGACGTTGAAGAACGCGATGCTGACGAGCACGATCGCGAGCACGAACACCGCCGCGAGCTTCGCCATGAGCTTGCGGAAGTCGAGGAACGTGCCGCTCGAGACGCGCTTCATCTTCTCGAGCACCTCGTGGAAGAGCGCGTGCGCCATGAGGGTGTCGCCGTCCTCGTTGTCCTTCGCCGTGCGCAGCATCTCCTTGAGCTCGGGGTTGCTGCGCTCGACCTGCGCGACGCTGACCTTGCGCGCCTCGGACCAGAGCACGATCGCGAAGTAGAGCAGCGCCGCGACGATGACGTACCAGATCGGCATGTTGAAGACCAGCGCGACGAGGTCCGCCGCGAGGAAGAGGATGACCGTCGAGAGGAAGACGTTGAGGAGGATGATCTTGAGCAGCTCGTACTGCACCTCCCCGAACATGCGCTTGATCTCCGCCATCGCCCTACGTCCCTCCCGCGCTGCGGCACGCGTTCAGCTCGTCCTCGAGGTCGCTGACCTCTGACCGCAGGCTCCTCACCTGGCCCTGGAGGTCCTCGATCGTGAGGTTGAGCTGCCTGTTCTGGGAGAGCTGGCTCTCGTAGAGGCCCTGGACCTGCTTGCGCTGCGTCTGCTCCGCCTGGAACTGGCGCTGCGAGTCGAGGAGCTGGCCCTGCGTGTCCTTGAGCTCGCCGACCTTCTGCTCGTAGAGCTGGTCGTACTTGCGGATGTCCTGCGACGTCTCGTTGACCTTCTGCTGGGCCTCGGAGTACTTGCCCTGGTAGTTCGAGAGCGCAGCCTGGCACGAGCCGAGGCTCGAGCTCGTGTCCTCGAGCGACGACGTGCGGTTCTGCAGGCTGCGCTGGAAGAACACGGTCGTGCCCACCATCGCGACGACGACGCCGATGATGACGATGAGCAGCGCCAGGTTCACGTTCCGTCCGAGATATGATGCCATCTCCTCTCCACCTACGATGATTGTCTTACCAGTCTTCTAATAAATATTTCGAGCAGGAATATGAGGATCGCGAGCGCGATGAAGGGGTTGCGCAGCTCCGTCTTCTCGACGGTCACGCGCGTGCTCGTCGTCTTGATGCGCTCGGCGATCGCGTCGACCTGGTCGGGCGTGAACATCTGCCCGCCGGAGATGCCGACCGCGGTCGCGAGGTCGGGCGAGACGCCCGCGCGCCACTGCTCCGACTCGTCGTTCACCGCGTACGGGATGCCGCACGCGGTCGCGAAGCCCACCTGCCTGGGCGTGAACGTGAAGACGTACGAGTCGCCCGAGCTGCGCGCGAACGCGAGGGGGGTGTCGGCGCACTTGCCCGACACGGGGTCCTTGCTCGTGAACGTGACCTCCGTCTCGTGCCCCACGATCGCGGAGCCGACCTCGACCGTGACGGGGTCCTTGCGCCGCGGGTCGCCCACCGCCCAGAGCACCGTGTTGCGCACGAGGTCGCTGTTGTTGCCCGAGAGCAGCGGCCCCAGGCCCGATGCGGTGAACACGTTGAGCGCGGCCACGCGGCCGTTGAAGTAGTTCCAGACCGTGAGCGCGGGGGCGCCCGAGTCCGTCTTCACGAGGATGCGGCTGCCGTCCTTGGGCGCGACCTCGTTGTAGCCGTTGAGCGTCGCGTCGAGGCTCACGTCCTTCGTGATGAAGTGCGTGAGGCTGAGCGTGACGAGCTGGAAGTCCTCGCCGAAGCCCTTCTCGTTCGGGTCGCCGTACTCGAGCATGAGGCGCTGCATGTTCGTCGCGCGATCGTACAGGCCGTCGCTGCGCTGCGCCATGTTGACGAGGTACTGCTCGTCGACCGCCTTCGCGAACTGGTCCGAGCTGTCCTGCGAGCCCACGCCGATCACGTGTGTCTTGATGCCGTACTGGCGCTGCGCGTTCGCGATGATGCTCTCGACCTGGCTCTTGGGGCCCGCGTCGATGTCGCCAAGGCCCGCGCTGAAGCGCCCGTTCGTGAGGAACACGATCGTCTTGCTGCCCGACTTGTCCTTGAGCATGTCGACGGCCGCGCGCAGCGCGAGGTCGGGCGCGGTCGTGCCGCCTCCCTGGATGCGCGAGATCCTGTCAGTCACCTCCTTCTTGTTCTGGTAGAGCGGCGCCACGTCCGCGATCTTGACCACGCTCGCGGCGATCGTCTCGTCCGCGGTGTCGTGCGACTGCCCAGTCGTGCTCACGCCGAACGCGACGACGCCGACGTTGTTCTTGAGGTCGAGGCTGCCGATCGCCGACGCCGCCTGCGCCTTGATGATGTCGAGCACGCTCACCGTGTCCGTCACCGTCTCGAGCTTGCCCGTCTGCGGGTTCATGACCTGGCGGGTCGCGCCCGTGCTGCCGCTCACCTGGATCACGAACACGAGCGTGTTGTCGCCGAGGTTGCGCTTGGGCTTGCCGACCTTGACGGGGAGCAGCGACTCGAAGCGCGTGTTCTGGTAGCTCCCGCGATCGAAGCTGTTGAAGCCGCCCACGACCACGAGGCCGTTGCCGATCTTGCCGCCCTGCTCGTCGCGCAGGAAGTCCGCGATGCGGTCGGAGTTGCCGATGCCGCTCGCCGAGACGTCGTCCACCACGATGGCCGAGTAGGGGCTCAGGTCCGACGGCATCGACGCCGCGACGGTCGTGTCGAAGAGCCCCGAGAGCGCGGACTCGAGCGGGCCGCGCGCGCTCGCGAGCGCGAGGATCTTCGGCTTGTCGAGCACCTGGAGCACGCTGTAGTGGACGTCGTTGCCCGTGTCGCCGCCCTTGGCCGCGATGCGCGCCTCGATGCGGTGGTAGCCGACGGAGAGCTGCGGGTCGAGCGTGAGCGAGCCGATGAGCGGCGCGGAGTAGGCCTGCTTGCCGTCGATCGTGACCTGCACCGGCACGGGCTGGTTGTCCGTCGCCGTGACCTCGACCCTGATGCCCGCGGGGAAGCCGAGCGGCACGCTCGCGGGCGCGTCGATGAGCACCGCGGCGTCGTAGTGCGCGGGGGTGAGCGTGATCGCGTTGATCGTGAGGTTGTTCTGGCGCGCGACCTCGGCCACGTCCTTGAGGTCGACGCCCGTGTTCGCGTCGCCGTCCGTGATGAGGAGCAGGTGCTCGGGATGCCCGAGCGCGGCGTCGCCGACGGGGCTGAGCGTCTGCGTGCCGAACGTCTGCACGGCGGTCGGCAGGCGCGACGAGAGCTGCCTCACGAGCGCGTCGGTGAAGCCCGTGTCGTACGTCGCCATGCTCGCGCTCTTGTCGACGAGCACGAGCGCGCGGGGGCTGCCCTCGCTCTCCTTCGAGATGGTCGTGAAGGGCGTCGCGAGCGCGATGAGCACGAGCATGACCGCGGCCGAGCGCATCAGGATCACGATGAGGCGCATGCGGCGCAGCTTGCGCCTGCCGACGTCGTCGAGGCCGAAGCGCACGAAGTCGTAGAGCACGAGCCCGACGATGAGCGCGATCGCGATGGGGATTCCCCACAGGAACGAGGGGTACTTGAAGTTCGACGCGAACGCGTGCAGCGCGTCGACCACGGGCTGGTAGACCTGCATTACAGGTCACCCCGGAACTTGATGAAGAAGAGCTCGAAGAGCATGATGGCGAGCCCCGCGACGATGAGGTCGAGGCTCAGATCCTTGGGCACCTTGACCTCCTGCGCGCCTGCCGCGCCCACCTGCCCCTCGTCGCCAGTCACGTTCGCCTGCGCCGCGATGTCGCTCTCGACGCGCGCGCCCTGCTCGGTGTCGGACACGCCGAACGAGGTCGAGAGGGGGTAGAGGTTCGCCGCGAGCGTCTGCGCGGACGTCTGGTAGAGGCCGCTGCGCGCGGCGAGCACGGGCGAGGCCCTCGTGCCCGCGGGGGTCTTGACCTTGCCGCCGCCGGGCGCGTTGATGACGGATCCCGTCGCGATGTTGAGCGACATGGGGTCCACGAGCGTGAAGTCCGCGATCCGTCCCCAGATGACCGCGTAGCTCTGCGGATCGATGTCCGCCTGCGGCCTGTCCCTGATGCCGTAGTAGATGACGGCGCCCTTGCCGAGGCGCTTCGCCGCGATGACGGGCTCGGGACCGTCGTTCGTCGCCACGCTCGCGTACACGATCGAGCCGTTGGCCGCGCGCACGCGCAAGAGCTGGCCGCCGTCGACCTGGCCGATGTCCGAGAGGCCGTGCATGAGCGAGAGCGAGTCGTTGACGATGATGTCGGTGCGCCCCGAGAGCGGGTCCGCGCCCGTCTTGGGCTCGACCGGGAGCATCCCGAGGAAGTCGACTGTGAAGAGGGAGGGCTGCGCGAACACGACGAGCACCGAGCCCTGCTCGACCTGCTCCTTGAGCCCGTTCACGACGCCGGGCAGGATGAACTGCGGGTCGATGTCCTTGACGACGTAGAGGTTGTGCTGCAGGTCGGGCACCTTGGGCGGCACGCCGTAGTCGATGCCGACGCTCGTGAACTTGTCGCCCACCGCGTCGAGCGCCGCGATGACCCTGCTCTGCCTGACCGCGCCGTCGTTCGAGATGACGAGGATCGCGATGCGCGACTGCGACGGGATGCTCACGTAGTAGTCGTTGTCCGCCATGAAGTCGTCGGGCGGCGTGAGCGTGACGCGCGTGACGCCGTTGCCGAGCGGGAGGCTCACCGAGAGCAGGCTGCCCGGCTGCCCCTTGGGGGCGAGCACGTTCTGCGGGAGCTTCGCGCTCTCGCCGTTCTCGTCGAGGCCGAACTCCGCCGGGCGGTCGTTGAAGTTCTGCACCTTGAGCTCGAGCGTCGCGTTGTTCGCGTTGAGGCGCGCGTCCACGATGCCAACGTTCTTGCCGGCGACGGGCACGCTCTTGACCTCGACGAGCGCGCCCTTGCTGCGCAGCACCTTGATCTTCGCGCCGATGAGGTCGGGGTTCTCGAGGCCGCTGAGCACGAAGTCGCCCACGATCGTGACCTTGCTCTGCGGCCCCACGAACTGCGCAGCGAGGTCGAGCGCGGACGGGAGGTCGCCCTGGATGTCGGAGGGGTCGAGGTCGTCGATGATGCCCTTGGCCTCGCTCGCGGAGAGGCGCTGCTCGCCGCCCGAGTCGAGCACCTGCGGGCTCTCGTGCGCGAGGATCAGCACGTTGCCGCTCGCGAGGCTCCCCTTCGCGAGGTCGCGGATCGCATCAAAGCGCGCGCCGTCCTGCGCCCTCGTGCTCGCGCTGTCGTCGATCACGACCACGGACTGCTCGACGAGCGAGTCCTGGCTCACGTTGATGAACGGCTTCGCGAGCGAGACCGCGAGGAGCAGGATCGCGAGGAGCTGGATCAGGAAGAGGATGTCCTTGAAGAGCGTGCGGAAGAGGCGATGGACGTTGCTGCGCCCCATGTCCTTGAGGATGAACATGAGGCTCGGGACCGCGACGTTCGTCGGCTTGGGCCTGATGAGGTAGAGGAGGATGAGCGGGACGAGGAAGGCGAGTACGTAGAGGAGCTTGTCGGGCGCGAGGAAGAATCCGGAGAAGATTCCTGCGGGGCCGAAGATCTGCGGGAAGAGCACCATCTCAGGAAAGGCCACCTCTGCGGGAGACCCCCTTCTCTGCATTTATAAAGATATCGCAGGATTCGTCCATGGTTCTACAGGTGCGGAGATGAAGGGGACCGCCCCAATCGCGGACCGTGCGTGAGAGGCTAACGCACAAAAAAGTAACCACTTTAAAAGAGTAAAAATTATAAGACCCTCTGCGCCCCCCATCGCATGATCGCCGCCGACGCAGGCCCGCAGGTCGCGACGCTGTGCGAGCGCCTGCTCGACGAGCACGAGGTGCGCGAGCGGCTCGAGGGATGCGGGCTGCGCGTGGCGTCGGCGGGCGAGCTGCCCAAGCGGCGCGACCTCACCTTCTGGTACGTGCTCCCCGACGAGATAAGGGAAAGGATCCATCGTCTCGGGAAGCCGGAGTTCAACCTGCTGCGCGTGGTGCGCGGGCGCGTCGCGGTCACGTGCGATCTCGTCAACCTCAAGGCGGGCGCGACCCTCCAGCCGTACGTGCTGCGCGAGGGCGGCGCTGCGGCATGCATCTACTCGGCGCCCGGGACGAGAGGGTACCACCTGCTGCCGAGGGGCATCTACGTCCTCGACGACGCGCGGTTCCCTCCGCTTCCCCCGACCCCCGCGCAGCGCGTGAGCCCACCGCCCTCCCTTGCGCAACGCATTAAAAGGATGAGGCGTTGGCACCTCCATGGACGCCGAAGACATCCTGCGCGTGATGGAGTACGCGATCACGCTCAAGGAGACCCCGCGAGCGGGCTGGCTCGTGAAGGGGATCGCGGACGCCGAGAGCGTGGCCGACCACTCCTGCGCGACGGCGCTGCTCGCGTTCATGCTCGCGCAGGACGAGCTCCTCGACGCGCACAAGGCCGCGACGATGGCGATCGTGCACGACCTCGCGGAGTCCGTGACCGGCGACGTCATCACCGCGTCCGCGAGCGGCATCGACAAGGAGGCGCAGCGCGCAAAGCACGCGCGCGAGCGCGAGATCTTCGGGCAGATGCTCTCGGGCAACGACGCGCTCAAGGGCCTCGCGCTCGAGTACATGGAGCAGCGCTCCCCGGAGTCGCGCATCGTCAAGGACGCGGACCTGCTCGAGCTCGCGATGCAGGCGCTGCGCTATGAGCGCCAGGGCCGCGCGGAGGCGGGCGCGCTCGACGAGTTCTGGAACGGCGCGCGGGAGCGCGTGCACTCCGTCGTCGCGAGGCGGCTGCTCGAGGAGCTGGAGAATTCCCGGAAAGCATGACGCTCCGCAGGCCGTACGTCGCGCTCGCCTCCCGGAGACCGCGCTTCCGGCGCAGGGAAGTCCTCGGGGTTTCCGAGGCCCCGGGTCTGCTCCAGGGCAGCGACCGCGGCATAGCGCCTAGGAATACGCAGGTGCCGCTGAGGGATCGCAAGCTGGGCGGATAATGAGAGCGGCACAGAGACGACTACCCGGGCGCCGTCCGCAGTGCCGCACAACATTTATAATCTCACTCGCGGGGCTGTGCGCGCGTGAAGAAGGGATCGCGCGCCTCGGCTGCGAAGGTGACGTCCGGCAGGAAGGTCTCGATCATCATCCCCGTCTACAACGAGCGCGGCACGTTCGAGCCGCTCATGCGCAAGGTGCTCGCGGTCAAGCTGCCGGTCGAGCGCGAGATCATCATCGTCGAGAGCGGATCTACCGACGGCACGCGCGCGCTCGTGAAGAAGTACGAGAGGCGCAAGGGCGTCCATGTCCACCTCCTCGATTTCTACTGCGGCAAGGGGTACAAGGTGCGCTACGGCCTGCGCAAGGCGACGGGCGACGTCATCGTCATCCAGGACGCGGACCTCGAGTACGATCCCGCAGAGTACCCGCAGCTGCTCGCCCCGATCCTCTCGGGCCGCACGCAGTTCGTGCTCGGCTCGCGCCACCTCGGCAAGAAGACGTGGAAGATCAGGCAGTTCGACTACTCGAAGTGGTACGGCAGGCTCGTCAACGTCGGCAGCGAAGGCTTCAACCTCCTCTTCTTCCTGCTCTACGGCGTGCGCATCACGGACCCGCAGACGATGTACAAGGTCTTCACGAGGCAGGCGATCAGGGGGGTCGCGCTCAGGAGCAACAACTTCCAGCTCGACTGGGAGATCCTCATCAAGCTCGTCAAGCGCGGCCACGTGCCGGTCGAGGTCCCCGTGAGCTACCGCGCGCGCACCGTGGAAGAGGGCAAGAAGATCCGCCTCGTGCGCGACGGGCTGCTCGCGCTGTGGGTCATCTTCAAGTACCGGTTCATGGGATGAGCGCAGCGGAGAAAATCTTATAATCCGGACGGCAGCCTTCGCGCGCATGCCTGAAGCGTACCCTCCCGTCTCGCGCAGCACATACCGCATCCCTCTCGCGCTGGCGGATAGCCTCTTCGGCGATCTCGAGGGGCTCGTCGCGGGCTGCGCAGGCAACGGCGGCGCGATGTCGCTGTGGGTCCGCAAGGACCGAGCGGTCGTGACGCTCGACGCCGCGCGGGCAGGAGGGGATTTCACGAGGCTCTCCGATCTCGGGAGATACCGGGTCTCGCTCCAAGGGCCTTGCGCCCGCGACGGCAGCGACTCCGCTTCGCTCACGGAGTACGCGACGATCAGGAGGGATCTGGGAACGCTCGTCGTCACCGCACTCCCCGTCGAGCTTCCGCGCGCCGATGCGCGCACGGCGCTCATCCCCCTCCTCGAGCGCTATGCCGCCTCGAGATAGGCTCTTCTCAGGAGCGCACGACGCCGCGTCCCGGTTACCTTTATATCCCCGTCGCGCGCCATCGCCCGCATGAGAGCGATCATCACCGGCGGCGCGGGCTTCATCGGCAGCACGCTCGCGGACTTCCTGCTCGCGAAAGGGTGGCACGTCACGGCCATCGACAACATGAGCGCGGGGCGCGAGGAGTTCTACGCGCACAACCTCGGGAACCCCAGCTACCGCTTCGCGCAGCTCGACCTCAAGGACGCGCGCAAGGTCAAGGACGCCTTCGCGCAGGGCGCGGACGTCGTCTTCCACCTCGCCGCGAACGCTGACGTCAAGGGCGGCGCCGACCACCCGACGCTCGACCTGCACGAGGGCTGCATGGCGACGTCGAACGTGCTCGAGGCGATGCGCGCGGCAGGCATCGGGAAGATCGTCTTCTCGAGCACGGGCAGCGTGTACGGCGAGCCCGAGGTCTTCCCGACGCCCGAGGACGCGCCGTTCCCCGTCCAGACGTCCATGTACGCCGCGTCCAAGCTCTACGCCGAGGGGCTCATCTCCGCCTACTGCGAGGCGTACGGCATGCAGGCCTGGATCTACCGCTTCGTGAGCATCCTCGGCGAGCGCTACACGCACGGCGTCGTCTTCAGCTTCTGCGCGCAGCTGCGCAAGGAGGACAGGCTCACGTTCCTCTCCGACGGCACGCCGCGCAAGTCGTACCTCTACGTCGGCGACTGCGTCGCGGGCATCTGGCACGGGCTGCAGCATGCGAAGGGGAAAGTGAACATCCTCAACCTCGGCAACGACGAGGAGATGCCCGTGCGCGACATCGCGGACATCGTCGTGCGCGAGAGCGGGAGGAAGAAGGGCGAGATCGAGTACGTGCTCGGGCAGACGCAGCGCGGCTGGATCGGCGACTCCCCGCACATCAGGCTCGACATCGCGCGCATGCGCAAGCTCGGGTGGGAGCCCGCGCTCTCGATCGAGCAGGCGATCGTGCGCACCGTGCGCTGGCTCGAGGCGAACCCCTGGGCGCTCGAGGGCAAGTACTTCCGGGGAAAGGGATGAGCGGCGCGCGCGGCAGGCCCGCGGTCTTCCTCGACCGCGACGGCGTGATCAACGAGGAGATCGCGCATCCCGGGCTCGAGGACAAGGAGGGGCGCGCCATCACCGGGCCGCTCACGCCCGACGAGTTCGAGGGCGCGCTGCTGCCCGGCGTCGCCGACGCGATCGCGAGGCTCAAGCGCGCGGGCTACCTCACGGTCGTCGTGAGCGGGCAGAACAACGTCGCGAAGGGGTTCCTCTCCCGAGACGCGCTCGCCGCGATCGACGCGAAGATGCGGGGCCTGCTCGGCGTCGACGCCGCGTATTACTGCACGCACCACGAGGACTACACGGGGCCGTGCGCGTGCAAGAAGCCGAAGAAGGGGCTGCTCGAGCAGGCCGTCGCGGAGCACGGCATCGACCTCTCGCGCTCGTTCATGGTCGGCGATCGCCGCATCGACATGCAGCTCGGCGACGGGTGCGCGAGGTGCTTCTACGTCGCGAGCAGGCCGGGCGAGGACGCGCGCGAGTCCGTGGCGATGCTCCCGCTCGCGCTGCAGGCGAGGACCGCGATCGTGAGGGACCTCGGCGAGGCGGCGCGGCTCATCGTCGCGGGAGATCGGCATCCGCAGGCGATGCGCGAGGCGCTCGTGCCGTGCGCGGGCAGGGGCTCGGGCATGGGCGCGCTCACGGACGACATCCCCAAGCCCATGATCGCGTTCGAGGGGATCCCGTTCCTGCAGTTCGTGCTGCGCAACCTCTACGACCACGGCGTGCGCCGCTTCGTGATCCCCGTCGGCTACAAGCGGGAGATCATCGAAGGGTATTTCGGCGACGGGCGCGGGTTCGGGGACGGCGTCGAGATCGTGTACGCGCAGAGCTCGGTCGAGATCGAGTCGGGCGGGAGCTTCAAGCGCGGCGCGCAGCTCGTGCAGGACGACGCGTTCGTGATGCAGTACGGCGACGCGTTTTTGCCCTGCGACCTGCGGCCCATGTGGGAGCGCTTCCTCGGCAGCGGCAAGCTCGCGATGATCGTGTGCGCGAGGCGCGGCCCGCTCAAGGAGTTCGAGAGCAGGGACAACATCATCGTCGACGGGCACGACAACATCATCGGCTACGACAAGAGGAACGAGTCGGGCAGGGCGACGCTGCTCGACGTGGGCGTCACGTTCTTCCGCAAGGGGGCGCTGCGCCACTGCGAGCCCGACGCGTTCAAGCTGGGCGACCATATCATCCCGCTGCTCGCGAGAGAAGGCGAGATCATCGCGCATATCGCGGACAGGAAGTCCGTCGGCATCGGGAACCCCGAGAAGATCCAGCGGTTCAGGGAGTTCCTCGCGACGAACGACCTGCTCGAGCGCACGCGGGCGTTCAGGAGAGCCTGAGCGCGTCCAGGGCAGAGGAGAAAGGGAAAAGAGAGAAGGCGAGCTCAGCGCTGCAGCCCTGCGTCCATCTCGAGCGTCGCGTTGCCGAGCAGCCCCGCGCCCGCGAGCGAGATCGAGGGGCGGTCGGGGCCGTACTGGTCGCCGCACTCGAGCTGCGCTCCCGAATCGGTGACGTGCGCGCGCATGCCGCGGTCCCGCTCCTGCAGGATCGCGTCCCCAAGCGACGACCGCTCGACCGTGACGTCGCCCTCGCCCGCCTCGACGTCCGCCTTCGCCGAGCGCACGTCCGTCACGCGCACGCCGCCCCATGAGCTCTTCGCGTCGACCTCCTGCGCGGACACCCCGCTGAGCACGACGTCGCCGCCGGCATCGACCGAGACCCGCTGCGCCGAGAGGCCCTCGACGCGCGCGTCGGAGCCGCCCTGCACGACGACCCGGCCCCTGTAGCCGCTCGGCACCGTCACCTCGAGCACGAGCCGCTCCTCCTGCGGCCCTATCCTGTGGCGGAACACGCCGACGAGCCAGTCCTTGCGCACGCCGATCTCGACGCCGTTCGCGGTGGGGCGCTGCGTGATGGCCGGGGGCTTGATCGCGGGTATCGCGACCTGCGCGCCGTGCAGCCATGCGGACGCGCCCCCTCCCTGCGCTCCCTTGACGATGACGGGATCGTCGGCCACGATCGTGATCTCGTCCACGCCCTCGAGCGGGATCCCCTCCGTGGCGCTGACCTCGCGCTCCTGCGCGGGCTGCGCGCTCGACGATGCCCATATGATCGCGGTGCCTGCGGCGATCGCGATCGCCCCCACGATGCCGAGCACGATCATCGCGATTCCCATCTTGCTTACCATGCGCTTGCCTCCGTCCCTCTCATAGTTGTCACTGCCGTCTCCCCGTCTGCGTTTCCCTGCTTGCCTTCCCGTCTCCGACGAGCGACGTCCATCCTCTCCTGGTGCCGAGGGTCAGCGAGAGATGCTTGAGCGCGATGTCGTAGAGCAGCGACGCGAGCCTCATCCCCGCGATCATGAGCATCCCGCCGATGCACGCGAACCCGAATCCCACGAGCGCGCCCCCCGATGGCGCGAACTCGAGGTACATGCCCGGCGTGAGCGCGGGCCCCGCGAGGATCTCGATCATGGCGACGGCGCCGCCGATGAGCAGCGTGATGCCGGCGCCCAGGAACACGAGCAGGATGATCGCGCTGCCGATGAAGGGGCCGATGATGAGCAGCGCGCTGCGCAGGCCCGTGCCGATCGCGGAGAGCGTCGCGCGCAGGAAGTCGGGGATCCTCCTCGACGACGCCGCGGCCCTCACGTCCCTCTCCGCCGCGATGTGGCGCGCGATCGCGCGGGGGCTGCCGAGCGAGCGCGCGATCTCCTCCTCGCTCCTGCCCTGCCTGCGCCCTTCCGTGAAGTGCTCCTCGTAGTCCGCGAGGATCTCGTCGGCCTCCTCGGCGGAGAGGTGCGCGAGCTCGCGGCGCAGCTCGCCCATGAATCGGTTCTGGTTCATCTTCTCGCCTCCTTGAGCAGCGCGTCGACGCTCCTCGAGAACACATCCCACGCGCCGAGCAGCGACGCGAGCCGCTCCTTGCCGCGCGGGGTGAGCGTGTAGTACTTCCGCGTGGGGCCCTCGCTCGATTCCTTGAGGAAGGTCTCCACGTACCCCTCGTCCTTGAGCCTGCGCAGGAGAGGGTAGACCGTGCCCTCCGTGATGTCGAGCGACTTGCGGATCTCCTGCACGAGCTCGTAGCCGTAGCGCGGCCTGCGCCGCAGCAGCGCGAGCACGCACGGCTCGAGGACGCCTTTCCTGAACTGCGTATCCATGTGATGCCAACTACTTTGCTATGCATGGTAGTATTTATGCGTTTCTCCACTCCCAGACAGCCAGGATTATATACCGATATCGCCACGTGAGCGCATGATCGTCGACATGACGCTGCCCATCGACGGCAGGACCCCTAATTTCCCAGGCGACCCTCCCGTCGCCATCACGCAATGCTCTACCGTCGAGAAGGACGGCATCGGGAAGAAGATGCTCTCCTTCCATTCCCATTTCTCGACGCACATCGACGCCCCCTCCCACATGGTCGCCCGCGGGAAGACCCTGAGCGACTATCCAGTGGAGAGGTTCGTAGGGGATGCTGTCGTGCTCGACGTCAGAGGGCAGCAAGAGATCGTCACAGGGCTACAAGGCGTTGAAGAAGGCGACATAGTCTTCTTCTTGACAGGGCATAGCGACAGGGTGTACGAGCCGGAATATTTCCGCGACAACCCCGTGCTCAGCCCGGAGACTGCCGAGGCCCTGGTCCGCAGGAAGGTGAAGATCGTCGGCCTCGACACTCCCACCCCTGACAACGCGCCGTACACGCTGCACAAGCTCTTCTTCGAGCACGACATCCTGATCGTCGAGAACCTCGTCAACCTCGAGGCGCTCGCGGGAAAGCGGTTCCGATGCTACGCGCTGCCGCTGAAGATCACCGACGGCGACGGGGCGCCTTGCAGGGTGATCGGCATCGTGGACTGAACGAAGGAGGACCGCATGAAGCTGCACATAGTGACGCACGAGAGCTTCGAGGCGCCAGGAGCCGTTGAGGAGTGGGCGAGAAGGAAAGGGCACGGCATCAGCCACACCCGGACATATCAAGGGGATGCGCTCCCCCAGAGCATCAGCGGCATCGACCTCCTCGTCGTGATGGGAGGACCGCAATCTCCGTCGACGACAACCCGGGAATGCCCCCACTTTGACGTGCGCAAGGAGACCGCGTTCATCAGAAAAGCGATAGATGCGGGAAAGATGGCATTGGGAGTCTGCCTCGGGGCACAGCTCATCGGGGAGGCCTTGGGCGCAAGATTCGCACATAGCCCGCACCGGGAGATCGGCGTGTTCGAGCTCACGTTGACCCCCGACGCCGAGGGCGATCCCATCTTCTCGGCATTCCCGAAGCGGTTCCTCGTGGGGCATTGGCATGGCGATATGCCCGGGCTCACTCCCGAGTCCAAGGTGCTCGCGACGAGCGAAGGGTGCCCGAGGCAGATCGTGCGGTATTCCCCGAAGGTATACGGGTTCCAGTGCCATTTCGAGTTCACCAGGGAGACGATCGAGGGAATGATCGATTCCTGTGGCGATGAGCTGACCCGAGGAGAGGACACGAGATACGTGCAGACTGCGGCGACGCTGAGAGCGCATGACTACGATGCGATAAACCAGCGCCTGTTCGCGTTCCTCGATCACCTCGAAGATACGCACCGTCGAGAGCGAGAGGCGGCATCCGCGGAACTCCGGCCTTCCCGGTAGCTTCCCCAGGTCGACGAGAGAGGAAGCGAGCGATCCCCTCAGTGCGTCATCCGCCACCAGACGAGCCGCGCCATGATCCGCACTCCGTCGCCCATCGTCATGCCCTTGTAGCGGTCGTGGTAGATCGTCTCGATGGGGATCTCCGCATGCGTGAGCATCGCCTTGCCCGCGCGCGCGATCATCTCGCTCTCGACGTCGTAGCCGCGGTTGCGCCAGCGCACCTTCGCGTACGCTGCCTTCGTGAGCGCGCGGTAGCCGCACAGCGGGTCGTGCAGGCGCATCCCGTAGAAGATCTCGATCACCTTGCGGAAGAGCCACCTGCCCGCCCTGCGCTCGATCGGCATGCGCCCCACGACCTTGCGCGCGCCGAACACGATGTCGTAGCCCTGCACGAGCCGTTCGAGGAAGAGCGGCAGCTCGTCCGGGCTGTGCTGCCCGTCGCCGTCGAGGAACACGATCGCCCTCGCGCCGCGCGAGAACGCGAAGTCCGCGCCCGTCTTCATCGCCGCGCCCTTGCCGAGGTTCACCGCGTGGCGCAGGACGCAGGCTCCTGCCCTGCGCGCGGCGTCGGACGTGCGGTCCCTGCTGCCGTCGTCGACGACGATGGGGGAGAAGCCCTGCGCGCGCACGAGGCGCACGACGGACGCGATGCGCCGCTCCTCGTTGCACGCCGGGATGACCACCGGGCACCTGCTCTTGGGGATCGCGCGCTCCATGCTACACCGAGATGACGACGATGCCCGCGACGATGAGGAGGATGCCGCACCATCGCCCGATGCGGATCTGCTCGTTGAGATGCCTGCGCGCGAGCAATGCGGACCACACGTACGTCATGCTCGTGAGGGGGTACGCCACGGCGAGCGGGAGCACCTTGAGCGCGTAGAGGTAGAGCGGCACGCTCGCGGCGTAGAGGAGCGCGCCCGCGACGAGCTGCCTGTTCCTGAGCAGCTTCGCCGGCCTGAAGCTGAAATGGTGCGCGCCGCGCTTGAGGAAGAGCGCGCCGAGCGCGCCGATCGCCGTCGCCATCGCCGTCACGAGCAGCGCGACGAGCGGGATCACGCGGCGCCCCCGCTGCGCCCGACGAGCGCGACGCCCGCCATAATGAGCGCGATGCCGCACAGCTCCTTCCACGCGAGGCGCTCGCCGATCGCGAAGCTCGCGAGCACGACCCACACGAACCCGAGCGCGAGCAGCGGGTGCACGACGGAGAGCTCGCCGTGGCGCAGCGCGAGCACGAGGAGCACGCCGCTCGCGCACATGAGCGCGAGGCCTGCGAGGAAGAAGGGGTCGAGGACGAGCGCCGCGATGCCCGTCTCGCGCGAGAGCGCGACCTTGAGCACCGCCTGCGCGAGCGTCATGCCTATCGTGCAGAAGACGACGAGGGCGATCGCCCTGCGCGTGGCGCCCGCGGGCTCACTTGGCCTGGGCCGCGGTGCCTTGCTTCCCATCCCAGTCAACCTTCCAGGTGATGATGCGCGAGCTCGAGAGCGTCGCGCGGTCGTCGAACAGCGTGAACCTGCGCTGGTACCTCCCGTCGAGATAGAAGAGCCGGGTGAACATGGAGTCCGCGAGCTGCGGGTCCGCGAGGAGCACGCGGCCCTCGACCGTGTCGATCACGACCGCGACGTTCGCCGACTGCGTGTCGTTGAAGCCCATGGTCGTGATACCGTCCTTGCCCGCGATGACGAGCATGACCGGCCTGGCCTCGGTCTCCTGGATGCGCTGCCCGTCGCGGTAGAGCGCGAACACGAGCGAGCTGTTCTTGGGGCTCGTCGCGTTGTAGGTGAACGAGTCGATCGCCGTGATCGTGGTGCCCTGCTGGCTGATGCCGAGGCGGATGGGGCACGCGATCGACGAGGGGGACGAGTTCGAGGAGTTCAGGGGAGCGGAGCATGCGCGCCAGTCCTGGAGCACGTAGCTCGGCCACGGCGAGACGTAGGCGTTCACGTCGGCTTCCGTCGGCAGCCCGACCGCCTCGAAGTACTTCTCGCGCGCCTGCGCAGGCGTGTAGTTGAGGCGCTGCGACATCGCCGCGACCGCCTGGTCCTGCGGAAGCGTGCGCGAGGTCTGCGCGACGTACGCCTTCTCGAAGTCCCAGAGGCCGAAGTGCGCCCAGACGCCCGCCTTGCCGACCATGTCGCCCGACGTGATGAAGTAGTCCTCGGGGGGGTCGCAGTGCGTGGCGTTGAGGACCGCGTCCTGCTCGGCGGCCGAGAAGCCGCTGCGGGCGAGGTACGCGCGCGCCCCCTGCTTGTCGAGCCTCACGAGGTCCGAGACGATGCGCTCCGCGTCGAGCGGGTCGCCGGTCTTTTTGAGCACGAGGCCGTACGCGCCCTGCGCGCCCTCGGGCGAGGGGTACGCGTCGGAGCCGCAGTCGAGCATGCGCAGGATGCCGACGCTCTCGTTCTCGTCGCTCGTCACGAGGGCCTTGCCGAGCCAGTAGGGGACGTGCGTGCCCTGCGTCGTGCCGTCGGCGGTCACGCGGCGCTGCGCGACGTACTTGAACCAGTGGCCGAAGTCCCACCACGAGTTGATGATCGCGTCGGGCTGCGACTGGTCGTGGATCTTCGTGAGCGCGCCCCACCAGCCGTCGTCGATCGTCGGCACGAACGTGCGCGCGGTGTCGACGCCGGCCTTGACGGGCGCGATGAGCACCACCATGAGGACGAGGAAGACGAGCACGTGCACGACGGCGGGATGCCACGACCACTCCTTCTGCGCGTACTCGCTCGCCCACTCGTGGACGCGACCCATGAGGACCGCGAGCGCGATGCCGAACGCGGTGATGAGCAGCAGGATGAAGCGCACGCCCGAGTAGGCGGCGTAGATGGACGCGACCATCCAGATGAGCACGAGCAGCGCGGGGCCGGCGTCGATGCGCTCGCCGCGCCAGAGGTCGAAGAGGAGGATCAGGCCGACGGGAAGGCCGATGAGCACCACCGCCATGAGCCTGTCCATCGCCTGCGCCTCGACGATGTAGAGCGAGATCGCGGCGCCCCCGAAGAGCATCGCGTAGTGCTCCCATCTCCACGAGCGCAGCGAGCGCGGGAGCACGAGGAGCAGCAGCCCCACGAGGCCCGCGAAGAAGAGCGCCTTGCCGCCCATCTGCGAGACCGCGTCCGCGAGGCTCGCCTTGTTGAGCTCCGCCACGGTCGTGAGCACGTTGGGCCAGTAGTTGCTCGAGAGGGCGCTGTCGAGGCCCGCGCTCGAGCTGAGCGCCGCGAGCGGCTGCGTGAGGTAGCCGAGCACGGTGCGCTCGCCGAAGATGAGGAGGAAGACGAGCGCCGAGACGTAGAACGCGGCGAGGATCGCGGCGCCCTCGCGCACGAGGCCATCCTGCCAGATGCGGTACGTGCGCTCCCTCGCGGCGACCTGCAGCGCGCGCAGCACGAGGAAGCCCGCGAGCGCGAGGAGCACGACGAGGTAGATGAACCACCAGCCCTCCCAGAACGTCGCATGGACCGCGCACAGCAGCCCCGCGACCGCCGCGAGGATTGCCTTGCTGCGCAGGCGCTTCGCCTCGAACGCCTCGATCGCGGCCCAGAGGATAAAGAGCGGGATCACGATGTTCCAGACGTCGTTGTCCGAGCCCATGCTCCTCGAGAGGAAGAGGGGGTGGAGCGAGATGATGACCGCGGCCACGAAGCCGCCCGTGTTGCCGGCGAGCCTGCGCCCGATGAAGAACGCGGGGATGACGCCGAGCGCGCCCGCGAGCACGGGGACGAGGAAGCTCGCGGCGGGCAGCGGGTACTGCGGGTCGAAGAGCGTGATGAACTTGTAGAGGTACGCGATCATGAAGACGTGCATGGACGGGTCGGGGTCCATCGGCTGGCCCACGGGCGCGAGCACGAACGTGTCCCTGCACTTGCCATCGGGGGTGACCGCGTCGCACGCGGTGCCCTTCGTGAGCCAGTTGCGCGCGTAGCGCAGCCAGAAGTAGCTGTCGAGGTCGCCGAGGTAGGTGTGCTCCTTGCCGTCGGTGCCGTTGTAGCGCAGGCTCTCCTTGAGCTGGCCCGAGAGCTCGGCGACCGACGCGTCGAGCTGCGCCTTGTTGTCGGAGAGGAACTGGTCGGTGCGCTGGTCGATGAGCGTGTCCTTGTTCGACTGCGGCAGCGCGGGGAACTGCTGGTCGATCTGCTCGGCGAACTGCGAGCGCACGCTCGCGCGGATGTTGCTCTGCGCCCAGTCGTCGGTCACCGGCAGCGCCGCGGGCAGCATGCGGATCCAGACGACGAGCAGGAGCGCGATCGCGACGAGCGCGATCATCGCCGCGCGCTCGAGATTCATGCGCTTGAAGAACGACGAGGCGCCCGAGAAGTCGAGCGCGATATCCTGCTAGTCGTCGCTCGCCGCCTGCGATCCTTCGTCGTGATGCGTGTGCTTCCCTTTCCCCATTCGCACTACCCCGGCCGTCCCGGCTCCTGTCCGCCTTTATATCGGTTGTGGCTGCGATGTCCACGAACTCTTCGCATCCCAACAACACGATACGAGCGTGACATAGGGATGACCTGCTCTTGCGAGCGCTGCCTTGGAGCAAACCAGGAGAGGACCGAGGCGGAGCCGGGCTCGACGTAAAACCTGCGTAAGCACAAAGGCTCCGCAGCGCTGTATTGGCCATGCCCGTTCGTTCTTTATTTTACGGCCAGCAAGCTCTCGTTCCTTGCACCCCCCGTCCCCACTCTGGAATGGTCCTGCACAAAGCTTATATACGATAGGGAGGTGCCTATCCGGATGGTCAGGAAGACACGCGCGCCGAAAGGCGCGACACCTGCCGCAGCGTCGCGCAAGCGCGCGAAGGCATCCAGGGAGACCCGCAACGAAGGCGCGCACGACGCTCCCGAGCCGGTGCGCGCCTCGCCGCTCATGCTCGCGTTCGTCGGCGTCGTGCTCGTGGCGCTCATCGCGGGAATCGCGTACCTCGTCTTCGTGCGCACGCACCCCATGCAGGCGGCAGGCAACGAGAGCCCGACGCTCGTGACCGTGAACGGCATGCCGATCACGCAGCGCGATCTCGACTTCCAGTACGCGCTGCTCCCGCCCGAGATGCGCGCGCAGCTCTCGCGCTCCGACGTGCTCGAGCAGGTCGTGGACGAGGAGATCGTCGTGCAGGAGGCGAAGGCGTCGGGCGTCTCCGTGACGGGCGCGGACATCGACGCGCGCGTGCAGCAGATCGTCGCCGAGAGCGGCATCTCCCCGCAGGACCTCCAGCGCAACCTCGACGCGTTCAACGTGACGATGGGCCAGTTCCAGACCCTCGTCGGACGCGAGCTCCTCATCGAGGGGCTGCTCGCCAAGCGCATCAACATCACCGAGCCCGACAACGCGACGCTGCTCGCGCTCTACGCCTCGTCGCAGGGCCAGTACGCGCAGCCCGCGCAGGCGAAGGTGCGCCACATCCTCGTGAGCGGCCAGCGCGAGAACGCGTCGCAGCTCGGCGAGCGCATCTACGAGCGGGCGCGCTCGGGCGAGGACTTCTGCGCGCTCGTCGCGAACTACACGGACGACCCCGCGAGCAACGCGACGTGCGGGGAGTACACGTTCGCGCGCGGCGAGATGGTGGCGCAGTTCGAGAACGCGAGCTTCGCGATGAAGCCCGGCGAGTTCCGCCTCGTGCAGACCGAGTACGGCTACCACGTCATCGAGAAGCTCGAGGACATCCCCGCGCACGTGAGCAGCTTCGCGGACGTGCGCGACCAGCTCGCGCAGAGCTACATGAGCACCGCGCGCGCGACGCAGTACCAGGCGCTCATCGCGCAGCTGCGCGAGCGCGCGACCATCGTGTACGCGCCCGGCATGGCGCCGCCCGCGCGCAACGCCTCCGCAGCGCCGGTGGAGAC
>JAJPEB010000064.1 GCA_023252315.1 Candidatus Woesearchaeota archaeon
CCTCGCCGCCGTCATGCACTCCCCTCTCCTTCGCGGCGCGCTCACCGTGGGCGCGGCGCTGCTGCTCGTCGCGGGCGTGCTCGCGCTCCTCGTCGGCGTCACGTGGCTGCTCAAGATCTTCTTCAAGCGCCACGACGGCATCGACCGCGCGCACCGCTTCCTCATCTACCTGCTCACGATGCTCGGCGTCGTCATCCTGCTCTTCGCGGGAGTCCTCGGGCTCGTGCTCCCGCTCATCCCCGGGTTCGTCCTGCTGCTCCTCGCGCTGCTGCTGCTGCGCACGCACTACAAGAGCAGGTGGGTCGACCGCCGCATCCGCTGGCTGCGATGGAAGCTGCGCATCAAGCGGGGGGTGCGGCGCGCGAGGCGCAGGATCGCGAGATCGAAGTTAGGAAAAATCTTAAGAAGGAAGAAGGTATCCAGGAAGCCACGAGGTGACGCGCATGAAGAACCTGACGAGCAATGATTTCAGCGATGTGACGGGCAAGGGCAATACGGTCGTCGACTTCTGGGCGCCCTGGTGCGGCCCCTGCAAGGTGTTCGCTCCCCGCTTCGAGAGCGTGGCGCAGCGCCAGACGGGGATCACGTTCGCGAAGCTCAACACGGAGGACGAGCCCGAGGTCGCGCAGAAGCAGGGCATCCGGGCGATCCCAACGCTCATCTTCTACCGCGACGGCAAGGCGATCGAGCGCTTCTCGGGCGCGATGGACGAGGCGCAGTTCGAGAAGAAGGTCAAGGACGTCTTCGGCGCGAGTGCCCCGTCCCCCATCGATCCCGACGAGGACGACGATGACGATTCCGACGACGATGAGGATGACGAGGACGACGAGATGGAGATGGCCGCGTAGGCAGGCGCCCCTTCGTTCTTTCCTTCTTTTTCTAAGCTCTTTTCATTAGTTCTGTTCACAACATGATCATTGGCTGCTGCCTTGGCGTCGAACAGGAGAGGGGCCGATTCGCTCGGAAACTCGGAGTTTCCGGCGCGCTGGAAATCCTGGATTTCCATCGCTTGCAGACCCCTCGACGTAAAATCGCGGAACGTAGTGAGCTGGATGCGCCGCAGCAGCCACGAGAGGAGGATGTACGCCGAGCGGCACAACCCATAAATACCCTCCTTCGCAGCGCCCACGCATGATCGTATCCGACGTGAGCCCCGTGCTCCTCGCGCTCGGGCCCGTCGAGATCCGCTGGTACGGGCTCATCTACGCGCTCGGCTTCCTGCTCGGCAGCTACGTGCTCGGCAAGGCCGCGCAGCGCGGGCTCATCCCGGGGCTCACGAAGCAGCTCGCGGAGGAGTACATCCTGCTGCTCATCATGGGCGGCATCCTCGGCGCGCGCCTCGCGCACGTCATCTTCTACGATCCCCTCTACTACGCCCACCACCTCCTCGAGGTCCCCGCGGTGTGGCACGGGGGCCTGAGCATCCACGGCGGCATCGCGGGCGCGGTGCTCATCACGTGGCGCTTCTGCGCGAAGCACAGGATCAACTTCTACGACATGGCAGACGCGATCGTCGTGCCGCTGTGCCTCGTGTTCACGTTTGGCAAGGTCGCGAACTACCTCAACGGCGAGCTCTACGGCACGGTCACGGGCGTCTCGTGGTGCGTGCAGTTCCCCGGCGTGCCCGGCTGCAGGCATCCCGTGCAGCTCTACGAGGCGGCATACAGCCTGCTCCTCTTCCTCGCCCTCTTCGCCCTGCACGAGCGCAGGCGCATGGCGCGCGGCGTCGTGTTCTGGACGTACCTGGGCCTCTACGGCGCGCTGCGCTTCGTCGTGAGCTTCGTGCGCGCGCCCGAGCCCTCGGAGGCGGTCCTCTCCGGCCTCTCCGTCGGGCAGTGGCTCTCGCTCGCATGCGCGCTCCTCGCCGCCGCGTGGTTCTGCGCGATGCTGCGCTCGGGGCACCCGCTCGCGCGGCGCGCGTAGCCGGTCTACAGCAGGGCCTTTGGGGGACGCCGAGGTTCCGGCAGCTATTTAACCGCGCGGCGACGCGCGTTGCCGCATGGAGCGCCCCGTCGTCATCGTCAACTTCAAGGCGTACCCGCAGGCCATCGGCGAGAAGGCGGTCGCGCTCGCGCGCGAGTGCGAGCGCGCGGGCGAGGAGTACGGCGTCGACATGCGCGTCGCGGTCCTCGCGACGGATGTCTTCCGCGTCGCGCAGGAGGTGCGCATCCCCGTCTACGCGCAGCACGCGGACCTGAGCGACGCAGGCGCGCGTACCGGCTGGATCGGCGCGCACGCGCTCCAGGCGGCGGGAGCCAGGGGCGCGCTCGTGAACCACGCGGAGCACCGCGTCGGGGCCGAGCGGGCGATCGCGACCGCGCGCGCGCTCATGCACGCGCAGCTTGACGCCGTCGTGATCGCGGCGGACGCTGCCGAGCTCGCGCTCCTCGACGCGCGCCTCGCGCCCACGTTCTTCTGCGTCGAGCCCAAGGAGCTGATCGGCGGCGACGTGAGCGTGAGCTCGGCGCAGCCCGAGCTCGTCAAGCGCAGCGTGCTCGCGACGAGGTCGCCCGTGCTCGTGGGCGCGGGCGTGAAGAGCCACGAGGACGTCCTCATCGCGACCGAGCTCGGCGCGCGCGGCGTGCTGCTCGCGTCGGGCATCGTGCTCGCGGCGCATCGCGCGCAGGCGTTCAAGAAGCTGCTCAGCGCACACGCAGCGTGAAGAAGCGCTTCGCGTCGTAGAGCGTCCCGTTGTACGTCACCGAGACGATCGCCGTGTATTCGCCGCTCGCCGCGGCCGGCGACGGCCTGACCGCGAGCACGAGCTCCTCTTGCGCGTTGCGCCCGATCTCGACGGGGCTGCGCGCGACGATCCTCCACCCGTTCGTGTCGGCGGGAGTGCCGCTCGGGCCCACCATGTCGATGCGCACCGCGAAGTTCTGCGCGTCGAGGCGGTTGTCGATGCCGAGCCCCACCGTCGCGTCCTTGCCCGCGGGCGCGTCTATGGCCGTCGGATAGACCGCCACGAGCTGGCCCTGCGTCATCATACGGGCGAGCGCGTCGTGCTGGTCGCCCGAGAGCTGCGCGTTGAGGTCCTGCGCCTTGCCCACGATGTGCCACACGAGCGCGACGCCGCCCGCGATGAGGATGATGCCGAGTATCATGACGACGAGCGTGCCGGTCGAGAGCTCGAGCGCGCCGCGGCGATGAGAAGATAAGTTCCTGAGGATCTTTCGTTTCGGCTGTTGCGGAGCTTCTATGCTCACGCAGGTTTTACGTCGCGCCCGGCTCCGCCTTGGTGCTGCTCGGAAACCGATGGTTTCCGGCGCACGGAAATCGCCAAGGATTTCCGGTGCGAGAGATCTCGAGGATTTCTCTGCACGCCAGAAACTAGCGGGTTTCTGTCGGCTCCTGTCGGACTCGAAGGCAGTAGCCTTCATTTGCGAACAGCCAGGTGCGTATGAGCCAGAGAGTGGCATGAGAGGAAGCTCCAGAGAGGGCTAGTGCTTGACGTAGTTGTACTCCTTGATGAGCACCCAGAGGAAGAGGAGCAGCACGGCCGCGCCGCCGAGCAGGATCGCGAACCCGTACCAGAAGTTCTCGCTCACGCTCACGATGCGGTAGAAGCCGTACGCCATGATGAGCACGCCCATCCACAGGAACTTGTCGAGCACCAGCTTGAGGATCTCGAACTCCTCCTGCTTCGTGATGAGGCGCTTCACCTAGGTCACCGTGATCGTGATCTGCCGCCTGCCGATGACCGTCGCCGACGCGTTCGCGGGGAACCTGCCGCCCGTCACGCCCGTGAGCGTGCAGATGTAGGTGCCCACCGGCATGTCGACGTTGCCCGTCTGGTTGACGGCGAGCAGGATCGTGTTGAAGCCGCCGACCTCCGTGCGCGCGATCGTCTGCTTCTGCGCGAGCAGCTGCGGGACCATGTTCGCGCCCTCGGGCGCCGTGCTGGTGCAGCCCTCGATGCCGAGCACCGCGTCCGCCGCGGGCACGTTCGCGTAGACGCACATCTTGACCTGGAGCTGGTCGCCCGACTTGAGCTCGAGGTTCGCGGGGCTCGTCGTGATCGGATGTCCCGCGTTGGGGTCGCAGCCGAACTCGATCGCGTTGAAGGGCTCCGTGAGCTTGCTCGTGCCCGTCTTGAAGAAGCCCTGGATGAACGCGATGCCGAGGCCGAGGAGCACCATCGCGATGACGAGCACGATGATGGCCTCGATGGAGAGCTGCATCGAGCCCTTGCGGGAGAATCTCGTGTGCGCCCACCTCATGGATTGCGTTCCTGAAACGGGACATATTTAAAGATTGCTGTGGGAAGAAGAGAAGGAAAAGAAGAAGAAAATCCAGGCTTCCCTCTAGTACGTGCCGCCAGAGCCGGTGTTGCCGCTGCCGCCATTCGAGCCGCTGCCGCTACCCGAGCCCGTGCTGCCGCTGCCAAAGCCGCTGCCGGTGTTGCCGCCCGTGCTGCTGCCCGTGAGGGCGCCTGCGCCGTTGTTGGCCGTGCCGTTGTCCATGACACCGTTACCGTTGCCCATGGCGCCGTTGTTGCTGCCCGCGACGACATTGCCCGTGATGCCCGAGCCCGACGCGCCAGTGCCTGTCGCAGTGTTCGAGCCAGCGGTTCCTGTCGCCGCCGCACCCGGAGAGCCGACATCAGCGCCGCCTATGTTCGTGTTCGAGACGGTCGCGCCGCTAGGCGTGGTCGCGCCGGCCATCGGCCTCGCGCCCTCGCTCGTGCCGAACGTCTGCACCACGTCGAGGTCCTGCCCGTTGAGCATCGTCTTGAGCGCGCTCACCTCATTGCCCGTCGCAGGCCTGACGTCGAGGCTCGGCAGCACCACGACGAAGAAGATGGGCGTGCCGTCCGTATCCGTCGCTGAGGGCGCGACCGCGTTGGGGGCCGAGCCGCTCATCTCGAGCGTCGAGTCGTTGCCCGTCATCATGGTCCCCGACGTCGTGAACGTTGAGCCGTTCATCGCGTCGCTAGAGCCGTAGTAGCCCGTGCCGTTGGAGCCATACCCGTTGTAGTACGCGTCATAGCCGTTCATGCTCGTGTTCGTGCCGTTGCTGAGCGCGAGCGCCGCGTACGGTATCATCGCCGCGAGCGCGATGCCCACCGCGGCGAGCACGAGCGATTGCCTCTCCTGATCCTTCATGAGACACCTCCATATGCTATCCTGTAAGCATCGGAGTGGGGCTGGAACGTACTTATACTTTCTCGATAGCTTATGGACACGAGGGCATATGGAGCAAGGCATGTGCGCGGGCCGTTCCCGACAAGGCGTGCACCAGAGCAGCAGGAGATCATGCCGCAGGCATGCGAGAGATGCCGCCGCGTCAGAGCCCGAGAGCTTTGGTCGCGTAGACAAACCATAGCGACGTGCACGCGGCGCCGGCAAGGATCCCGATGCCGAGCCATCTCCTCCCGAAGCGCATCGTGACGCCCGCCATGCAGAGCGCGAGCGCGCCTGCCGCGAGCGCGAGCCCCCACCAGAGCCCGAACCCGAACAGCATCCAGCCGGCCGCGAAGCCGATTATGCCGTCGACGATCGCCCTCGCAGGCGTGTAGTACTCCTGATTCTTCCCGAACGAGAGGAGCGAGAGCGCCATGGCCGCGGCGGAGGGAGCGGGAGTTAAAATACGTTGCTCTCTGCGCAGGCCCGGCGCAGGCGAGCAGAAGCTATATAAGCTCCCGGGGAGCGAGCGTCGCGCATGGAGCTCGACCCGCTGCTCGCCGTCGTCGTGGGAGCCGCGATCGCGATCCTGTGCCTGGGAGTCGTGCTCCGCCAGCTGCGCCAGCCGTACGTGATCGGCTACATCCTCGTCGGCGTCGTGCTCGCGAACTTCAGCAACAACATCCTCGGCATCCGCGACATCATCTTCCAGTTCGGCTCGCTCGGCGTCGTGCTCCTCCTCTTCTTCATCGGGATGCACATCTCCATCCCCTCGCTCGTCGCGCGCTGGCGCGTCGCGGTGCTCGGCACCTTCCTGCAGACGATCGCGACGGTGGGCGTCGTGTGGGTGCTCGGCGCGGCCCTCGGCTGGCCGCTGCGCCAGATCGTGCTCCTCGGCTTCGTCGTGAGCCTGAGCAGCACCGCGGTCGTGCTCAAGGTGCTCGCCGAGCGCAAGGAGCTGCGCACGAAGGTCGGGCAGAACGTGCTCGGCATCCTGCTCGTGCAGGACCTCGCGGTCATCCCGATGTTCATCGTGCTCGACGTCATGGGCGGCGAGTCGTACAGCAGCCTGAACGTGCTCCTCCAGGTCGTGGGCTTCCTGCTCATCGTCGGCCTCGTCGTGTGGATCAAGCGCCAGCGCCGCTTCAAGCTCCCCTTCGCGGGGCTCATCAAGAACGACCACGAGCTGCAGGTCTTCGTCGCGATCCTGCTCTGCTTCGGCCTCGCACTCATCAGCGGCCTCTTCGGCCTCTCGACCGCGCTCGGCGCGTTCGTGGCGGGGCTCATCGTCGCGTCGGCGGACGCCACGAGCTGGGTGCAGAAGCACCTCAACTCGCTGCATGTGATCTTCGTCGCGGTCTTCTTCATCTACATCGGCATGCTCATCGACCTCCACTTCTTCATCGCGCACTGGTGGCTCATCCTGCTCCTCGTGCTCGCGGCGTTCGCCGCGAACACCGCGATCAACACGCTCGTGATCCGCCTGCTCGGCGACAACTGGAAGGAGAGCTTCTACGCGGGCGGGCTGCTCTCGCAGATCGGGGAGTTCAGCTTCCTGCTCGGCACCGTCGGCTTCAAGAGCGGCATCATCAGCGACACGACGTACCAGATGGTGATCTCGATCATCGCGCTCACGCTGCTGCTCAGCCCGCTGTGGATCTCGCTCATCAAGAAGGCGGTGCGCATCGACGCGGACTACATCTTCGAGCTGCCCTCGCGCCTGGGGCGCGCGCTGCGCGGGAAGTAGCGCGCCCGCGTCCTGCAGTCTACGCCGCTGCCTTGCGCGCGGGCCGCCGCTTCCCCGGCTCCTTGCGCGCCCGCACGTACTCGAAGCGCAGCAGCGCGAGGATGACGATGTCGATCACCGTGAGCGCGAGCTGGAAGGGCGAGTGCGAGCGCGAGAAGAGATAGATCTGGTAGCACGTGAATGCGGTGAGCACGACGCCCGCGACGGGATACGCCCAGCGCGCCTTGCGCCACAGCGCGACGACGAGCCCGACCTTGATGACGCCGTGCACGAGCAGGTACGTGCTCGCGGCCGCCTGCGAGCCGAGCGAGACGCTCTTGAACATGCGCAGCACGGCGCGCGCGACGATGTCCCTGGGATCCTCGAGCACCTCGGACGTGAGCGCGGAGAGCAGGAGCCGGTCGATCGTCTGCGGATCGACCGCGAGCAGGATTGCGCCGCCGAGGATCTCGAGCGCGCCGCTCGCGAACTTGAGCGTGATGCCCGCCTCGAAGAGGTAGTGGAGCACGGAGAGCGCCGGCTTCCGCTTGCGTCGTATTCATCCCGGCCTCCCCTGGTCCGCTCAATCCCACGCG
>JAJPEB010000065.1 GCA_023252315.1 Candidatus Woesearchaeota archaeon
TGACGAGACCAAGCACACCATCACCATCGAGACACCCAAGAAACGCATCACGATCATCAAGGACCAGGCCACCACCATCGAGGAAACAGCATGACACCGGCGAAGAAGCAAGGGAAGGAGGGCACCGCTGCCAAGGGCAAGGCGGCAGCTCCCAAGGACGCGGCGGGCGCGAGCGGCACGCAGGCGGTGAAGGTCGGCGGCAAGACGCTCGGCACGCGCGGCCGCAGGTTCACCGGCACTGTCGTGAGCAACAAGATGGCGAAGACGGTCACGGTCGAGTGGGAGCGGCGCAAGTTCATCCCGAAGTACCAGAGGTACGAGCGCAGGCGCACCCGCGTCAAGGCGCACGACGAGCTGGGCGTCAAGGTCGGCGACACGGTCGAGATCGCGGAGACGCGACCCATCAGCAAGACGAAGAACTTCCTCGTGATGAGGAAGGTCGAGTGAGAGCACAATGAAAGCGGTCAAGGCAACAGTCACGAGGGCCATCCCTGTCGGCGCGTACGTCGAGACGTGCGACAACAGCGGCGCGAAGATCATCAAGGTCTTCGGCGTCAAGGGGCACAAGACCCGCAAGGGCCAGAGCCCCGCGGCGGGCGTCGGCGACATGGTGCTCGCGGCCGTCAAGAAGGGCAGGCCCGACATGCGAAAGCAGGTCGTGTTCGCGATCATCGTGCGCCAGAAGCGCGAGTACCGCCGCAGCGACGGCACGCGCGTCGCGTTCGAGGACAACGCCGCGGTCGTGCTCAAGGACGAGAAGGGCAACCCCAAGGGGACCATCTTCAAGGGCGCGATCGCGAAGGAAGTCGCGCAGCGCTGGCCGGCGATCGCGAAAGTGGCGAATGTCATCGTGTGAGAACCCATGAAAACCTCCTACTCCAAGCACTGGAAGGCGAGCACGCAGCCGCGCAAGCAGCGCAAGTACCGCCACAACGCGCCGCTGCACGTGAAGGGCACGATGCTCGGCTGCCACCTCACGAAGGAGCTGCGCGCGAGGCACGGCACGCGCGCGCTGCGCGTGCGCACGGGCGACAAGGTGCGCGTGATGCGCGGCACGTTCAAGGGTCGCGAGGGCAGGGTCGAGCGCGTCGACGTGAAGGCGGGCAAGGTGTTCGTGACGAAGGTCGAGAACGTGAAGAAGGACGGGGCGACGAAGGTCCTCTATCCCCTCAATCCCAGCAACCTCATGATCGTGGAGATCGATATGACAGACAAGCGCCGGGCGGAGAAGCTCAAGGCGCAGAAGAAGTGACACCATGACGAAGACGTACCTCAAGCGGATCGCGGCGCCCAAGACGTGGCCCATCGTGCGCATCAAGGGAGCATTCATCGCGAGGCCCAAGCCCAAGGGGCAGCCGCTCTCGCTCTCGCTCCCCATCGTCGTCGTCATGCGCGACATCCTCAAGCTCGTCAAGACGTCCGGCCAGGCGGCGAAGGTCCTCCAGACGCAGGACGTGCTCGTGAACGGCAGGCGCGTGCGCAAGACGTCGGACGCGGTCGGCTTCATGGACATCCTCGCCATCGCGGGCGAGAGCTACAGGATGCTCATCAGCAGGAAGAACGTCCTCGTCCTCGTGCCCGTGAAGAAGGGCGAGGAGATCGCGCTCCAGCGCATCGCGTCGAAGACGTCGGTGCACGGCGGCAAGGTCCAGCTCAACTTCGCGAGCGGCGCGAACGTGCTCGTCGAGAAGGACACGTACAAGGTCGGCGACACGCTCTCCGTCGAGGGCGGCAAGGTGAAGGAGCACTACGCGCTCGAGAAGGGCGCCTCCGTCTTCGTGACGGGCGGCAGCCACATCGGCGAGCTCGGCACCGTCGAGTCGATCGAGGGGGCATCCGCCACCGTGACCGCGGGCGCGCACACGTTCACGACCGCGAAGCGCTACGCCTACGTCGTGGGCAAGGGCAAGCCCGTCATCAGCATCACTGTCAATGGTTGAGACTATGCAGCAACGAACACAAGCGGTAGAGGCACACCCGATGAAGAGCATAAGGATAGACAAGCTCACGCTCAACATCGGCGCAGGCAAGGACGCGCAGCTCCTCGAGAAGGGCGTCAAGCTGCTCGAGCAGATCTCGGGCGTGCCGCCGGTGAAGACGATCACGAGCAAGCGCATCCCCGCCTGGGGCCTGCGCCCGGGGCTCCCGATCGGCTGCAAGGTCACGCTGCGCGGCGAGGAGGCGGAGAAGCTCATCCCGCGCCTGCTCGCGGCGAAGGACAACAAGCTGCAGGCGCGCAACTACGACCGCGCGGGCAACATCAGCTTCGGCATCCCGGAGTACATCGACATCGAGGGCGCGAAGTACGTGCCCGAGATCGGCATCATCGGGCTGCAGGCGTGCATCACGCTCACGCGCCCGGGCTACCGCGTCAAGTCGCGCAGGGTCAGGCCCGCGCGCCTGGGCAAGGGCCACATCATCACCATGGAGGAGGCGTCCGGCTTCATGCGCGAGCGCTTCAAGACAGGACTCGAGGAGTAGGAGGAGCCAGATGACCACGTCCAATCACGCGAAGGTGCTCAAGCAGATCGGTGGCAAGCCGGGCAAGCGCGCGAAGTACGAGAAGCACAACACGCCCAAGCCGCGCAAGACCGGCGAGGGCGCGCGCAAGTGCGTGCGCTGCGGCAGGACCGGCGCGCACATCCGCAGCTACGGCCTGCACCTGTGCAGGCAGTGCTTCAGGGAGAACGCGACGCAGCTCGGATTCAAGCAATACAGCTAGGTGACAACATGACGATGAACAACCCACTCGCAGCGGTGCTCAGCAGGATCGGGAATGCGGAGCGCGTCGGCAAGCGCGAATTCACGACCCGCGTCGTGAGCAAGGCGGTCACCCAGGTGCTCGCGATCATGAAGGAAGAGGGCTTCATCTCTGGCTTCAGCGAGGA
This sequence comes from Candidatus Woesearchaeota archaeon, assembly GCA_023252315.1. Taxonomy (GTDB): domain Archaea; phylum Nanobdellota; class Nanobdellia; order Woesearchaeales; family UBA525; genus UBA525. The sequence continues at coordinate 2,889 of JAJPEB010000065.1, forward strand.
GCAGGACAGCAAGGGCAAGCTGCTCACGGTCACGCTCTCGGGCAGGCTCAACAAGACGGGCGTCATCACGCCCAACTTCAACGTGGGCACGGACGAGTTCGTGAGCTTCGAGAAGCGCTACCTTCCCGCGAAGGACTTCGGCGTCCTCATCCTCACGACGAACAAGGGCATCATCACGCACAAGAAGGCGAAGGAGGCGAACGTGGGCGGCAAGCTCATCGCGTTCGCGTACTGATCACCATGCACCTCGACAAGCTGATTGAGACGGTCGCGATCCCGACAGGGGTCACCGCGAAGGCAGAGCGCGGCACGCTCAGCGTGAAGGGCCCCAAGGGCGAGTCCTCGCGCCTCGTGGGCTCGAAGACGGTGTCCGTCGCGGTCACGGCGGAGGGCGTCGTCTTCACGGCGCTCAACGCGACGCGCAACGACAAGCGCATGCTGCGCACGGGCAAGGCACACGCGAAGAACATGCTGCGCGGCGCCGCGGAAGGCCACACGTACAAGCTCAAGATCTGCTCGGGCCACTTCCCGATGACGGTCGCGGTGAAGGACGGAACGCTCGAGGTCAAGAACTTCATCGGCGAGAAGGTCCCGCGCGTGCTCAAGCTCAAGCAGGGCTGCACGGTCAAGCTCAACGGCACGGAGATCGTCGTCGAGGCGCCGAGCAAGGAGCTCGCGGGCAGCCAGGCGTCGGACATCGAGCTGCTCACGCGCAGGCCCGGCTTCGACACGCGCATCTTCCAGGACGGCATCTACATCATCGAGAAGGACGGAAGGCAGGTATGACGATGGCGGACAAGAAGAAGCTCCTCGAAATCAAGGCGACGCTCAAGCGCAGGCAGCCCAAGTTCGTGCGCCAGGAGGCGTACAAGGACCGCCTCGAGAAGAAGTGGCGCACGCCGCGCGGCCTGCACTCCAAGCAGAAGGCGAACATCAAGGGCCACCCGGCGCTGCTCGCGAAGGGCTACCAGACCCCGCGCGCGGTGCGCGGCATGACGAAGCAGGGCCTCATGCCCGTGCGCGTCGTGCGCGTGGACGAACTCGCGGCGCTCGACCCGTCGAGGCACTGCGTCGTGCTCGGCAAGGTCGGCGCGAGGCGCGCGATCGAGATCATCGAGGCAGCGGGCGAGAAGCGTCTCACGCTCCAGAACGCGTCCCCGCAGAAGGCGAGCGCGCTCAAGGACCGCTTCACCGCCCGCAAGACGAAGGGCGAGCAGCGCCAGAAGGCGCGCGAGGAGAAGCACAAGAAGCTCGAGGAGCGCCTCGACGCAGAGGAGAAGAAGGGCAAGGCCGAGGGCAAGGACGCGCACGAGGGCCACAATCACGAGCATGAGCACAAGGCGGAGAAGAAGCACGCTCCCAAGCCCGCGGCGGCTCCCGCGAAGACCAGGCAGCCCGAAGACGGCACGACCAGCAACTGAGGAACACCAATGACCTACGACCTTACCCTCCAGAAACGGCTCGCAGGCGACGTGCTCAGCGTCGGCCCCAAGCGCATCAGGTTCGACCCCGCGCGCCTGAACGACATCAAGGCGGCGATCACGAAGACGGACATCCGCGGCCTCGTGCGCAGCGGCGTCATCTCGGCGATCCCGGTCAAGGGCGTGAGCCGCGTGCGCGCGCGCAAGAACGCGGTGCAGCGCAGCAAGGGCCTGCGCAAGGGCCCCGGCAGCCACGAGGGCAAGGCGACCGCGCGCGCGCCGGGCAAGGACCTGTGGATGGCCAAGGTCCGCGCGCAGCGCAAGTTCCTCAAGCAGCTCAAGGACGACGGGGTGCTCACGCCCGCGTCGTTCAAGCAGCTCTACCGCAGGAGCAAGGGCGGCTACTTCAGGAGCATCCGCCACATCAAGCTCTTCATGAATGAACACAACCTCGCCACGCGCGAGGCGAAAGGGAAGCAGTGATCGCAATGGGAAAGCTCGTCATGCCGTACAGGAGGAAGCGCGTCGGGCGCACGGACTACAAGAAGCGCCTCGTGCTGCTCAAGAGCGGCCTCGTGCGCCTCGTCGTGCGCGCGAGCAACAAGAGCATGCAGGCGCAGCTGGTCGAGTACCAGCCCGACGGCGACAAGGTGATCGCGACGGTGCGCGCGAGCGACCTCGGCAAGCTCGGCTGGAAGGGCGCGACGGGCAACCTGCCTTCCGCGTACCTCACGGGCCTGCTGCTCGCGAGCAAGGCGAAGAAGAGCGTCCCCGGCGACGTCATCCTCGACATCGGCCTGCAGAAGCACCACAAGGGAGGCAGGCTCTACGCGGTCGCGAAGGGCGCGATCGAGGGCGGCCTCAAGGTGCGCTGCTCGGACGACGTGCTGCCTCCAGACGAGCGCGCGCACGGCAAGCACATCGGCGAGGCGGTCCCCAAGGACGTCGCGCAGACCAAAACCAGGATCATGAGTGAGAAGCATGGCTGAAACCCTACCCCAGTTCAACCCCGACGAGTGGAAGCCGAAGACGGCGCTCGGCCGCGCAGTCAAGAGCAAGGACATCACGGACATCGACGAGATCCTCGAGTCGGGGCAGAAGATCCTCGAGCCCGAGATCGTCGAGATGCTGCTGCCCGAGCTCGAGGCGGAGTTCCTCCTCATCGGACAGGCCAAGGGCAAGTTCGGCGGCGGCCAGCGACGCATGTTCAAGAACACGCAGAAGAAGACGATGGAGGGCAACAAGCCCAAGTTCTCCGCGTTCGCGGTCATCGGCGACCGCGACGGCCACGTCGGCCTCGGCTTCGGCGGCGCGAAGGAGACCGTCCCCGCGCGCGAGAAGGCGGTCCGCCAGGCGAAGCTCAACCTCTTCCGCATCAGGCGCGGCGTCGGCGCGTGGGAAGACCGCGCGGACCACGCGCACTCGATCCCGTTCGCGGTCGAGGGCAAGTGCGGCAGCGTCAAGCTGCGGCTGCTCCCGGCCCCCAAGGGCAAGGGGCTCGTCGTCGAGAAGGAGTGCGCGAAGATCCTCGCGCTCGCGGGCATTAGGGACGCCTGGAGCAAGAGCTTCGGGCAGACGAAGACGAAGGTCAATCTCATCATCGCGTGCGAGCAGGCGCTGCGCGAGCTCTCGAGGATGAAGGTCACCCCGGAGAGCCGCGAGCGGCTGCTCATCGTCGAGGGCGGCACGAAGAAGAAGAAAGCGTCCGCGCAGCAGCAGGGCGCGCAGGACAGGGAGTTCGCGGAGCAGATGGCGGAGCGTGAGGCCTGATGGCAGCGACCGCTCCCGCAACCAAGAGCGCGGCGAGGCCCGCGGCGGCAGCTGCCGGCGCGAAGGGCGCGTCCGCGAAGCCCAAGGCCGCGGCAGCGCGCGAGGGCACCGGCGGCGGCATGATCGCTGCGGTGCTCGTGCGCGGCCGCATCGGCGCGCGCCACGACGTCGTGCGCTCCCTCGACGGGCTTCGCCTGCGCCGCAAGCACGTGTGCTCCGTCGTGCCCGACACGGCCGTGTACCGCGGCCTGCTGCGCAAGTGCAAGGACTTCATCACGTACGGCCCGATCGACGCGGCGACGCTCGCGCAGCTCAGGGAGAAGCGCAAGCAGCTCAAGGACAACGACGGGAACCCGATCGACGTGTTCCGCATGAACTCTCCCCGGGGAGGCTACGCGGGCAAGGGCACGAAGGTCAGCTACCAGGAGGGCGGCGCGCTCGGGCTGCGCCGCGAGACGATGGGCGACTTCCTCAGGAAGATGATGTGAGCGAGCCCATTCATTCAGTTCCCATTCCGAGACGAAAGAAGCGCTGCCTTGGGGCATGTGCCGAGGGCCGAGTGTCGCGCCAGGCGACTACGGGAGCCTCGGGGACCGAAAGGTCCCCGGGCGCCGGAAATCGTAGGGATTTCCAAGCGGCCCGAGACCGTGCCCCGACCGCAGGGAGGGCAATTCCCCGCAGCGCGACACAGGCAATCACGGAAAAACAATCACAAGGTGTTGACACATGGTCGAGCGCAGACGCAAGAAATCGGTGAGGTACCGCGGCAGCAAGACGCACGGCTGCGGCAGCATGAAGAAGCGCCGTGGCGCGGGCAACCGCGGCGGGCGCGGCAACGCGGGCTCGGGCAAGCGCTCGGACGCGAAGAAGCCGAGCGTGTGGAAGGTCAACGCGGGCGGCAAGGACCCGAGCAAGCGCGGGTTCCACTCCGTCGAGACGCGGCCCGACACGATCAACGTGGGCCACCTCAGCAGCATCGCGCACACGCTCGTCTCGGGCGGCAAGGCGACGCAGCAGTCCGGCACGACGACCCTCGACCTCGCGTCGATCGGCGTGCAGAAGCTGCTCGGCGCGGGCAGGGTCGGGAGCAGGCTCTCGCTCACGGTCGCGATCGCGACGCCCAAGGCGAAGGAGAAGATCGAGGCCGCGGGCGGCTCGCTCACGGCTGGCATGCTCGTCGACAAGGAGTCGGTCGTCTCCGCGCGCGAGGCGAAGGCGAAGGCCGGGCGCGAGGACCGCATGAAGGGCAAGAAGGGGAAGGGCCAGGCCGCCGAGCAGCCCGCGAAGGCCAAGGCGGCAGCGGTCGCGGCGGAGTA
>JAJPEB010000066.1 GCA_023252315.1 Candidatus Woesearchaeota archaeon
AATGCGCTCGCCTTCGATCAAAATGATGGCGTTGCTCACGGGCGCGTCGCTCTTCTGGCTCGCGGTGCACGTGCTCGACCAGAAGAAGCGCAAGACGTACGAGGCGCGCCACCTCGCGAAGGACATCTCGCGCTTCACCCCCGCAGCGCTGCTGCTCGGCATCATCGTCTACCAGCCGGTGCTCTTCTTCGACTCGCGCTACCTGCTGCACCGCGGCGACACGGTGCTCTACTCCGTGCTCGGCTCGCAGCTGCTCGCGTTCGCGCTGTTCCTGCTCGCGATGAACATCTACAGGCGCCTGTTCGAGAAGTACACGGGGAAAGAGCTGTTCAGGTAGCCTTCGGAAGACAGGAGGACAGGCACGCCGTGCGGGCATAGCAAGCCCCCTGTCCCCGCCTCGCGATGCCGAAGCTGCGCAGAACTGTGGAAACTACGGCCGCCGGGATTCGAACCCGGGTTGCAAGGTTGGGAACCTTGAGTGCTACCGCTGCACCACGACCGTGTGCGTCGTGAGAACCGGAGAATGTTTTTAAGCGTTGCGACGGCCCCTCGCGCGCGTCACCGCCCGCCATGGATCGCCCCGGCGCGGAGACGGCAGGCGCGCAGACCTCTCATCCCTTCTTGGGCGAGCGTGCGCGCAGGTAGCGCTTCGCGAGCAGGTACGCGGCGACGCAGGCGACGAAGAGGGCCGTCGAGACGAGCGTGTACTCGCCGAGCAGCGGCAGGATCTTCCCGTACGAGAAGCCGAAGAGGTACCCCACGACCATGAACTGCCCGATGCCGACGATGGCGCCGGGGACGTTGTACATGAGGAACTGCGCGTACTGCGCCTGGAGCGTGCCCGCGATGAAGGGCGTGATCCAGGAGAGCGGGCCGAGCAGGCGCGCGAAGAAGGCGAACTTGACGCCCTGCTCGAGGAACTTGCGCTTCGCCCGCTCGTAGTTCTTCTCGTTGAGGTACTTGCGCCCCTTCTTGAACACCGCGCGCACGATGCGCTCGCCGTACGCGCGCCCGATCCAGAAGCTCGTGCTGTCTCCCGACACCCCGCCGAAGATGCACGCGAAGCTCACGAGCCATATGTTGAGATGCCCCGCGCCCGCGAGGATCGCGCCGCTGAGGAAGAAGATCTCGCCAGGCAGGAAGAAGCTCGGGCCGATGAGCGTCTCGAAGTACGAGCCGAAGAAGAGGATGAGGTACGCGACGCCGCGATGCGCATCGAAGAACGCGATGAGGGCGTCGAGCGCGATCATCTCAGTATCTCATAGCGCATCTTCTTCCTCTTTGCGTAGGGCACCAGGGCCGCGAGCGTCCACTGGAGCGTGAGGCGCACATAGCCGGTCTTCGCGAACCTGCGCGTGGAGGTGGAGACCGAGCGGGTTGGCATGTAGAAGAACTCGCCGTAGCCCTGCAGCGTCCTGATGAGCTTGAGGTCCTCGAGGATCTCGAGGCGCTCGTCGTAGCGCACCTTGTCGAAGAGGTCGCGGCGCGCGATCTGCAGCGAGCACGAGCAGCGGAACGCGAGATGGAAGAGGTCGTAGACCCGGAACCAGAGCAGCGAGCGCACGGAGCGCTCGATGGGGAGCATGCGCGTGGTCCCGATGCTGTACGACGCGCCCTCGCGCGAGAGGAACCTGTCGAGCTCGCGCAGGAAGCCGCGCGCGAGCAGGGTGTCCGCGTCGAGGAAGAGCATCCACTCGCTCGTCTTCGACGCCTTCGACGCCCCGAAGTTCCTCGCGCGAGAGACGCCGCGCGAGCGCAGCGAGTAGACGCGGATCCTGCGGGACGCGAACCCGCGCGCGATGCGCAGCGTCGCGTCGGTCGAGCCGTTCTCGACCACGATGACCTCGTAGGCGGGATGGTCGAGCGCGGCGAGATGGCGCAGCGTCTCGGGCAGGTAGCGCTCCTCGTTGTGCGCGGGGACCACGATGGAGTACTTGCATGCGCCCGCAATGGCATCCTTCTGGAGACGAGCGCTGCGCATCGGGATCACACGAGACTAGGCAGGATGGAGTCGCGGGATGGCGTTTATAAGCCTTCTTGCGCCATGCATCCCAGGGACGCACGCTCTTCCCGAGCCCCCGCGCTCGCAGGCGGGAGATGAGGCAGGGCCCGAGCGCCTACGCGAACGGAGAGGCCACGGTGCGAGGCGACGCAGGCCCTAGCGGGACTGGATGACGCCGAGGATCTCATCCCCGAAGCGCTCCGCCTTCGTGGGCCCGATGCCCTTGATGTCGTGCAGCGCCCCGATGTCCGCCGGCTGCTGCTGCGCGAGCTCGAGCAGCGTCTTGTCGGGCAGGATCATGTACGCGGGCAGCCCGAGCCTGCGGCTCGCGGAGAGGCGCCACTCCTTGAGGCGCGAGAACAGGTCGCCGAACTCGCCGACGCCGCGCTGCGCGGAGACGAGCGGCTCGTCGTAGGCTGCGCCGAGCAGCTTGCGCATCTCGCGCGAGATGAAGCGCGTGGGCGTGCCCGAGCACGTGAGATGCAGCTCGTCCTTCGCGCGGCTCATCGCGACGTAGAAGAGGCGCAGCTCCTCCTCCTCGCGATCCCCCGTCTCGCGCTTCACGAGGTCGAGCACGGGATGGTCCGACGCGATGCACGGGAAGCTCTGCGTGGTGCAGAACGCGACGAAGACGACGCGCGCCTCGAGCCCCTTGATCGCGTGCACGGTCGAGAGCGTGACCTCGCCCTCTCCTGCCTCTACGAGGCGCGTCTCGTCGCTGCGCAGCACATGCGCGATGCCGCGGGCCCCGAGCGTGCGCGCGACGTCCTGCAGCTGCCTGTTCGTGCGCGTGAGCACGAAGATCTCCTCGCGGGGGACTGTAGATGCGAGGATGCGCTGCGCGATGAATGCGATCTCGTCGTCCTCCGAGCGGAACGTGTGCAGGCGCGCGATGCCGCCCTCGCGCTCGCCGACGAGGTCGGGAAGCGCCATGCGCGCGACGCCCGCGTTGATCAGCGACACGATCTGCCTGCCGGAGCGGTAGTTGCGCGCGAGCACGACCGTCTCGCAGCCCGGGCGCTCGCGCGCGAAGTCGAGGATGAACGAGATCCTGCTGCCGCGCCAGCCGAAGATGCTCTGGCGCGGATCGCCGACGACGAAGAGGTTCGCGGGCGCGAGCAGGTCGAGCAGCTGCTTCTGCACGGTGTTCACGTCCTGGTACTCGTCGACGAGGATGTGCTCGTAGCGCGGCATCAGCCCAGGGTGCGACCTGAGCAGGGAGAGCGCGTCGCGCAGCTGGTCGCCGTAGTCGCGCAGCCCCGCCGCGCGCATCTCCTCCCTGATCGACGCGCAGACCGCGTGCACCATGCCCGCCTCAGGCGAGGCGGAGGAGAAGTCCGCGAGGTCCTCGCCGTTGTTCGCGTAGTGGTCGAGGATGGAGAAGCAGTCGTTCATGAAGAGGTGCGCGAGCTGCTCGCGCGTCTTCTCGCGCCGCTGCCGCTCGGTGAAGTACGTCGTGACGACCGCGCCCATGTCGAGCCCGAGCGTGCGCACCGCGTGGTGCACGAGGCGGATGCGGTCCTTGTACGAGAGCACGCGCACGCTCCTGCCGTAGAGGATGCCGCCGTGGCGCGAGAGCAGGCGCTCGCAGAAGCTGTTGAACGTCTCGACCTGCACGAGCCCCGCGAGCCTGCGCTGCATCTCCTCGCGCGCCTTGCGCGTGAACGTGATCGCGAGCACCTTCTCCGGCGCGACGCCGCGGAAGCGCACGAGGAACTCGATGCGCTTCGTGAGCACGGTCGTCTTGCCGCTGCCGGCTCCCGCGACGCACAGCAGGCTCTTCGCGCGCGAGACGATCGCCTGCCGCTGCTCGTCGTTGTAGGGGGCGAGGAAGAAGCCGAACGCGGAGAACATCTTGCGCTCCTCGTCGCTGGGCGGGGTCGCGGCGAAGCGCATCTCGCGCTGCGTGTCGAGCTTGGGCGCGCGCAGCTCGCTCCTGCCGCGCGCGCTGATCGCGAGGATGCGGAAGTGCTTGCCCTCGGGGCGCACCTGCTCCACGAGGCCGTTCGCGGACATCCAGGAGAGCAGCTGCTCCGCCTCGTCCGCGCTCAGCCCCGAGAGGCACCCGAAGGTGCGCTCGCGCGCGAGCCTGTTGCGCTGCACGGTCTCGTGCGTCTTGTCGCCGGTGAGGAACGCGATGAGCGCCTTGCGCCCCATGGGGAAGGGAAGACGCTCCATCGCGTCGAGAATCGTGAGATAGTCCGTTCGCTCCACCGTCGTCCCTCGACGGGAGTTCGTCGAGCGGATTTAAAAGCGTTGCTACCGCGTGTCCAGAGGCGATCGCAGGAGCTACTCGGGAGGCCGCCTGAAGAGCCCATCCACCGAGGCGGCATCGCCGAACACGCGATCGAGCCCTTCGCTGAGCCTGCGCCCGTACACGGGATCGGCCGTGCCGTGCACCGGGTATGCTCGCGAGAAGGACAGGTACGGCGCGCATCCGTGCAGGAGATCGTCGACGGCAGGCCCGGGTCCCTCGCTGCCCGGGAAGAGATGGAGCGCGAGCGTCTCGAGCGCGATGCCCGCAGATATCCCGAGGTGCGTGTACTCGATCGCGATGCGCCGCTCGCCGACGCCCGCCACCGCCTTCCCCATGAGCGAGGAGATCTCCTCTTCGGAGAGCGCGCGTTGGGGGAAGACCATCGCCTTCATCTCCAAGGGCACGGAGGGGATGTTCGCGCGATACGCCACCATGGCGTATCGCCCTCGCGGGCCGCTCACCGCCGCGAATCCGTCGAATGCCCATGCGCTCTCGGCCATCGCGGCCCGGGAACGGCATGCGCTTAAATCGTTTTCTTCGATGGGGAGACGCGCAAAAGGCACGCGCGCTCACCGCTCCGCGGCGTCCCAGAGCACGGAGAAGAACGCGTCGTACGACGCCGCGGCCTCGCGCTGGTGGATGAGGACGCCGAGCGGCACGTCGAGCCAGAGCACGATCCCGATCTTGTCGTTGCGGATGATCGTCTCGGTGAGCGGCTCGAACCCCTTCCTGGTGTAGCGAACCTGCGCGAGGGGGTACCTCGTCTCCGCGTTCCACCTCGAGAGGCTCTCGTTGAAGAGGAGCCTCGCCGCTATCCTCTTCTGCGCGCGCCTCTCGTGGTACTGCACCCACCACGCCTCGCCCATCATGAGGCTGCGCTGCGTGCTGCCGAACGTGTGATGCTCCTTGCCGCCGGCGTCGAGGAGCGCGTAGAGGAGTTCGCGGATGCCCTTGACGCCCTTGTACGTCACGATCTCGGGCCTTGCCTTCGCGAGCCGCTGCTTGAGGAGGAGCTCGGGCAGCAGCCGCTCGTAGCGCTCCCGCTTCTCGTCGATGTAGGTGACGATGTGCTTGGGATCGGAGGGCTGGTAGTGCCTGCGCTTGCCCTGCGTGATGGAGGAGGCGAGCCCCTTCTGCACGAGCTTGCCGAGCGTCGCGTGGACGACAGAGCTCTGCAGGCCCGACTTCTCGATGAGCGGGCCCGCGGTGGCGCTGCCGAGCTCGAGGAGCGCGAGGTAGACCTTGATCTCGGCGCCCGTGAGGCCGATGTCCTCGAGGATCCGCGTATCCATGCGTGGGGCAGGGCTCAGGGGTCTTATAAAGTATCCTTTTCCTCCTCCAAAAACGGAGAGTGAGTGATTAAATATATTATTACCAATAAGTAGCAACATAGGGAGGTCGAGCCTATGCGAATCACTCATGTAGCGATAGCGCTGCTATGCGTCGCACTCACGGCATGCAGCACGGTGACGGAACAGCCCGGAAATACCACAGGCACCATCAAGGTCGGCGTGCTCGCGATCCTCACGGGACCGGGCGCCACCTGGGGCCAGAGCGAGGCGAACGGCGCGCAGCTCGCGGTGGACGAGATCAACGCGCAGGGCGGGGTCAACGGCAAGAGGCTCGCGCTCGCGGTCGAGGACTCGAAGGACGATCCCAAGACCGTGGTCTCCGCGTACAGGAAGCTCAGGGACATCGACGGCGTCCAGTTCATGCTCGGCACGACGTGGAGCACCGAGGGCCTCCCGCTCGTCCCGCTCGCGAAGGGCGACGACGTCGTCATCGTGTCGCCCTCGCTCGGCGTCGCGGACTTCAACGAGGGGGCGGACAATCTCTTCAACCTCTGGCCGCACGACGCGCTGCTCTCTCGCGCCGCGGCGGACCTCGTGTACGCGCAGGGCTACCGCAAGGTCGCGGTGCTCAGCACGCAGGACGCATGGGTCGCCGACCAGACGGACGCGTTCGTCGCGAGGTTCCGTCAGCTCGGCGGGAGCGCGATCGTCGAGACCGCGGACGCGGGCGACAAGAGCCAGGCGGCGATCGCGGGCAAGGTCAAGGCCGCCGACGTCGACGCGATCATGTTCACGAACACCATCACGGGCGATATCGCGGCGAGGCGGCTGCGCGAGATCGGCGTCGAGAAGCCGATGTTCGCGATCACGATGGGCGCGGACACCATCGCCGCGAGCGACCACGCCATGGACGGCCTCGTCTTCCTCAGCTCGCTCACGCCGTCGGGGGAGTTCTCCGCGAAGTATGCGGCGCGATTCCCCGGCCAGGTGCTCGACGTGGGCGCTGACACCGCGTACGACGCGATCCGCTTGCTCGCGCAGGCAATGCGCGAGACCGGCGGCGAGGACCCGCGCGCGGTCGCAGCGTACCTCAACGGCCTCAAGGCGTACGAGGGCGCGTCGGGCAACCTGACGTTCGACGGCAGGCGCGGCGTGACGAAGGAGTTCGTGCGCTTCGTCGTGCAGGACGGGCGCGCGGTGGCCGCCCCGTGAGGTCCCTCCTCTTTTCCTTCCTCCTCCTCTTTCCGCCATCTTTAAAAAGGGTCCGCGGTTCTCATGTGCCAACGCAGAGAGGTGCGCCGGTTCCGGCATCGCCGGGAGGGCTTGCGCACGCTGGACGCGAGAAGACCCCTTCTTGCTCCTCGAGTATCTGCTTGGAGGAACACCATGGCACGAATGCACAGCAGGGCGAAAGGCAAGAGCCGATCGACCAAGCCCAGCGAACCCAAGAAGCCGACGTGGCTCGCGCAGAGCCCCAAGGAGACCGAGCTCCTCGTCGTGAAGTACGCGAAGGAGGGCAAGAGCGCGTCGCAGATCGGCCTCTCGCTGCGCGACGAGTACGGCATCCCGAGCGTCAGCCTCGTCACGGGCAAGACCATCGGCCAGCTGCTCTCGGAGAAGGGCATGACGCAGGAGATCCCCGATGACCTCATGGCGCTCATCCGCAAGGCGGTGCTCGTGAAGAAGCACCTGGAAGCGAACCACAAGGACATGACGGCCAAGCGCGGCCTCCAGCTCACGGAGAGCAAGATCAACCGCCTCGCGAAGTACTACCGCGAGGCAGGCAAGATCGCGGTGTCCCTGTGGCTCGCGCGCGATGCGCGG
>JAJPEB010000002.1 GCA_023252315.1 Candidatus Woesearchaeota archaeon
GCGAGCGGCAACGGCATCGACGTGTACGTCATCGGCAAGGACGGCTCGGAGAAGGCGGTCTCGAAGGCGATCGAGCCCAAGCTGTAGGCGCACGCGCGACGGATTCACGCAATGGACTCACTGCACCTATTGATGATACCACACTTCTAGGGAACCTATGACAAGCGAAATCACGAAGGAAATCATGAAGCACGTGCCTGAGGGCAAGATCTCGGACGTCGCGTTCGAGGCCGCGAACATCGTGCTCTACACCAAGGACAAGAAGTACCTCAAGGACGACGAGGGCACGGTGCGCAACGCGGTGAACGCGATCAAGAAGCGCGTCGAGCTGCGCCCGGACCCGAGCATCTGCATGGAGCAGGACGCGGCGCGGGAGAGGATCACGGAGATCCTGACCGAGGAGAGCGGCATCGACGAGATCGTGTTCGACCCCGAGCGCAGCCTCGTCTTCATCGAGGCGGAGAACCCGGGCGTCGCGATCGCGAACCGCGGCGCGCTCATCAGCCGCATCAAGGAGGAGACGTTCTGGATCCCGATCATGCGGCGCAAGCCGCCCATCAAGAGCCAGCTCATCGACAACATCAGGAGCGTGCTCTACGAGAACAGCGAGTACCGGCGCAAGTTCTTCCACAAGACGGGGGAGCGCATCTACAACGGCTGGCTGCGCCAGAAGAAGGAGGAGTGGATCCGCGTCACGTACCTCGGCTCGGGACGCCAGGTCGGCAGGTCCGCGATCTTCCTGCAGACGCCCGAGTCGCGCATCCTGCTCGACTGCGGCATCGATCCCGCGAGCCAGGAGCAGGCGTACCCCTACCTCGAGGCGCCCGAGTTCCGCATCGAGGAGCTCGACGCGGTCGTGATCGGGCATGCGCACCTCGACCACTGCGGCTTCCTCCCCTATCTCTTCAAGTTCGGCTACCGCGGCCCCGTCTACTGCACGGAGCCCACGCGCGACATCATGGCGCTCCTCCAGCTCGACCTCATCAAGATCTCGCGCGACAAGGACCGCGACGCGATCTACAGCGTGGACGAGGTCAAGGAGGTCGTGAAGCACTGCATCACGCTCGACCTCGAGAGCGTGACGGACATCACGCCCGACGTGCGCATCACGTTCTACAACGCAGGCCATATCCTCGGGAGCGCCATGGTGCACATCCACGTCGGCAACGGCCTGCACAACATCCTCTACACGGGCGACATGAAGTACGCGCGCACGCACATGCTCTCGCCGAGCCACACGCAGTTCCCGCGCCTCGAGACGCTCATGATCGAGAGCACGTACGGCGGCAAGGACAACAACCTCGGCGGCAGCGCGGACGACGAGTTCGCGGAGTTCGTGCACCGCACCGTCGAGCGCGGCGGCAAGATCCTCATCCCGACGCTCGGCTCCGGGCGCGCGCAGGAGATCGTCGTCTTCATCGAGAAGCTCATCCGCGAGAAGAAGCTCCCCGACATCCCGATCTACCTCGACGGCATGCTCTGGGACATCATGGCGATCCACACCGCGTACCCCGAGTACCTCAACGCGCAGCTGCGCCAGCGCATCTTCCACAAGGAGGACAACCCGTTCCTGCACGCGAACATCAAGCGCGTGGGCTCGGGCAAGGAGCGCACGCAGATCATCGAGGACGAGGGCTCGTGCCTGCTCATCGCGACGTCGGGCATGCTCGTGGGCGGCCCGAGCGTCTACTACCTGCAGGAGCTCGCGTCGGACGCGCGCAACGCGCTCGTGTTCAGCTGCTACCAGGCGGAGGGCACGCTCGGCAGGCTCATCCAGAGCGGGGTCAGCGAGTTCACCGTGCAGGAGGGCAAGGTAACGCGCGCGATCCCCGTGCGCCTCGAGATCTTCAAGCTCGAGATCTCGGGCCACTCCGACAGGCGCGAGCTCATGAACTTCATCCGCAACTGCAGCCCGCGCCCGCGCAAGGTCATCATCAACCACGGCGAGGCCTCGCGCTGCCTCGATTTCGGGCGCGCGATCCACCAGACGTACCACATCGAGTCGGTGTGCCCGAGGAACCTGGACAGCCTCAGGCTGCGGTAGCGAGAGGAGCTTACGCTTTCCAGGAGCTGTCTTCGCCCTTTCCGGATTCTGCCGTGCTTCTGCGGGACTTGTGGCATCGCCTTACGTTCGGAAGATGCGGTAGCATTCGGACGCAGGGCCGAGCGCTATACGCGCGAGCCGCCCGCCGTAGACCTGAGCCGCCGCCACCCGAGCGTGCCCGCGAACGCGAGCACGAGCAGCGCCACGATGGCGCCGCCGACGGGGATGTTGAAGGAGAACGCGAGCAGCGTGCCGACGACGACGCTGCACAGCGAGATGCACGTCGCGAGGAGGAGCGTGTGCGCGAACGAGCGCGAGACCTGCAGCGCGCACAGCGCAGGCAGCACGAGCAGCGCGGACACGAGCAGGATGCCGACCGCGCGCATCGCGACGATGACCGCGCACGCGGTGAGCACGGCGAGCGCGGCCGTGATCCTCTCGACGGGGACGCCCTGCACGCGCGCGAGCTCCTCGTTGAACGTGATGAGCACGAGGCGCCGGTACTGCGTCGCGATGAAGACGGCGACGAGCGCGAGCGCCGCGAGGCAGAGCCACACGTCGGTCACGCCGAGCGTGAGGATGCTGCCGAAGAGGTAGCTGAAGAGGTCGACCGTGAATCCCTTCGCGACGCCGATGAGGATGATGCCCGTGCTCAGGCCCGTCGCGATGATGACCGCGATCGCGGCGTCCGCGTACACCTGCGCCCTCGCGACGATGCGCTGCACCCACAGCGAGCCCAGGATCGCGACCACGAGCGCGGACGCGATGGGCGGCACGCCGAGATAGATGCCGACCGCGAGCCCCCCGAACGCGAGGTGCGCGATGCCCTCGCCGATGAGCGAGAGCCGCCGCAGGACGAGGATCGTGCCGAGCAGCGCGCAGCACAGCGCGATCGCGATGCCGCCGAGCAGCGCGCGCTGCAGGAAGCTATAGGTCGCGAGGTCAGTGATGATGGACATGGCCGAACGCCTCCCCGTACGCCTTCCTGAGCAGCGTGCGCGTGTCCGTCGATTTCCCGAAGTAGCACACGCTCCTGTTGATGCACAGCACGCGCCGCACGTTCTTCTCGACGACGCCGATGTCGTGCGAGACGACGATGATCGTGATGCCCGACTCGTTGAGGCGCCTGAGCAATGCGTAGAACTTGTGCTGCCCCTTCGCGTCGACGCCCGCCTCTGGCTCGTCGCACACGAGCAGCCTCGGCTTCCTCAGCAACGCGAGCGCGATGAGCACGCGCTGCTGCTGCCCGCCCGAGAGCTCGCTGAACTTCTTGCGCAGGTAGGGCTTGATGTCGAGCGAGGAGGCGACGCTTGCGGGATTCTCCCCCTTCTGCAGGGAGAGGATTTCCTCGACGGTGCCGGGGAAGTTGCGGTCCACGCTGTACTGCTGCGGGATGTACGCGATCGCCCCGAAGTCGGAGAAGCGCTCGCGCGGCGTGCCGAGGACCTCGATCGCGCCCGTGTCCGGCGAGAGGAGGCCGAGCGCGAGCTTGATGAGCGTCGTCTTCCCCGCGCCGTTGGGCCCGATCACGGCCACGTACTCGCCCTCGGGGATCTCGAACGAGACGTCGTCGAGCACGCGCTGCTCGCCGTACGAGAACGAGACGTGCGAGAACGCGAGCGCGGCCCCTCCCTTGCCGGTCGCTTTCGCCATGCTCAGGCACACTCCAGCGCCGTGCGCAGCGTCTTGAGGTTGCCGCGCATGAGGCTCAGGTACGTGGCGTTGGGATCGGAGGTGCCCTCGATCGGGTTGAGCTCGAGCGCCTGCGCGCCGACCTCCTGCGCGATCGTCTGCGCGATGCGCGGGTCGACCAGGTCCTCGTAGAGCACGTACTTGATGCCGTGCCCGCGTGCGGCGTCGACGAGCAGCTTGATCTGCCCGGGGGTGGGCTCGCTCTCGGGGCCCAGGCCCGCGATCGCGAGCTGCGTGAAGTTGTAATCGCGCCCGAGGTACGCGAACGCCTCGTGGTTCACGAGCACGGCGCTCTTGTTGCACGCATGCAGGCCCTGCGCGTACTCCTTGTCGAGCGCGTCGAGCTGCGCGACGTAGCGCTGCGCGTTCGCGTCGTACTCCGCCTTGCGCTCGGGGAAGCGCTCGCCCAGGCCCTGCGCGACGGTGCGCGTCATCTGCTCCATGTTCCGCGGCGAGAGCCAGATGTGCGGGTCCTTGCCCGTCTCGGGCTTCTCCGTGCCCGCGGGCGCCACGTCCT
Organism: Candidatus Woesearchaeota archaeon; assembly: GCA_023252315.1. GTDB lineage: Archaea > Nanobdellota > Nanobdellia > Woesearchaeales > UBA525 > UBA525. The sequence continues at coordinate 4,254 of JAJPEB010000002.1, forward strand.
CGCCGAGGCGGGGCGCGACGTCGAGCAGCGCGACGCCCTTGCCTGCGGGGATCACGGTGACGTTGCCGCCCGTGCTCGACGCGAGCGTGTCCTCGAACGCCGCGAACTCGACGCCCACGGTCACGAACGCCTGCGCGCCGTGCAGCGCGACGATGTCGCTCGGCGTGGCCTCGTAGTCGTGCGGCTCGCTGCCCGCGGGCACGATCGCGCGCACGTCGGCGGTGTCGCCGGCCACGTTCCTCGCGATCTCCTCGAGCGGGTAGAACGTCGTGATGATGGTCGGCTTGCCATCGCCTGCCGGCATGCCTGCGTGCTGCGCGCACCCGAGCAGCGAGGCGAGCGAGAGGGCGACGCATGCGAGCAGGATGGCGCGGGTGTGCGAAGGCATGGACAGAGGAAGCTTTACTAATATTTAAGGATTTTTTTAATAATATTTCGAAGGATATTTATAATGGATTAATAACCCCGCAGGCCATGCCGATCGTCAGCCTCTCGCTCACAGAGAACATCCTCTCGCAGATGGACAGGGTGCGCGACGAGATGGGGTTCTCGGGCCGCAGCGACGCGGTGCGCGCGGGCATCAGGCTGCTCGTCGCCGAGCACGAGCAGCGCAAGGCGCTCAAGGGGACGATCGACGCGACGCTCGTCGTCGTGCACGAGGAGGGCGCGTCCGACGACGTCGCGCGCGTGCGCCACGAGCACCGCAAGGTCATCCGGACGCAGCTGCACGACCACCTCGACAGCCACATGTGCGTCGAGATCTTCATGCTGCGCGGCGACGCGAGAGAGGTCAGGGGGCTCGCGCAGGAGCTCTCGGCGGCGAAGGGCGTCGCGCGCGCGTCGCTGCAGGTGCTGTAGTGCTTGAGAAGATTTCCATGTTCTTACTGATTTTCAGATCTTCTATGTGGCTTGTAACTGGTGTATTTATTTGTAAACCCATAAGTTATTTAATCTTAAGACACCTCTGAAGCTAATGTCGCATTTGCCCATCAAGGCATTTCTTTCTCACGCTGGAAGCGATAAAGGATATGTTGAAAAAATTGCTGAGGAGCTTGGATCACAGAGAGTTTGGTATGATTCGCTATCATTGAATGCTGGAGATGATAATTGGGAAAAAATAAGATCGGGGATTGAATCTGCTCAAGTGTTTGTTTTTTTATATCGAATCATTCTTTGTCTAAGCTCGCAAAAGAGCATTCAGAACCGTCTTTACTACCTAATGAACTGAAGTATGCACGAGACTTATTAGAGAGAAAAAAAATAAAAAATTGTTTTTCGATAATTATTGACAGGGAAATAAAACACGGAGATGATCGTATACCGGGGTGGTTGAAAGATCATTGGATAAAACCGATATTAAGCCCTAAAGTTGCAGCGAGTCAAATTAGAGGCATGTTACGTTCAGTTAGTTGGGAATATTCTCCTACATTGAAACAAAAAAAAGAATTGTTTCTTGGAAGAATTAAACTTCTGGAACAATTTGAAAAACGATTCGCTTCTTTTGATGAGCCTGACCTTCAAGGAATTATTGCATCTAGTAGTATTTCAGGTATTGGAAGAAGAACATATATTATTAAATGTTTTCGGAATACTAATATAATCTCTAAAAATAGCGAACCATACTCTATTGTTTTAGAGAGAGATTCAAGTATCGAAGATTTTATTCGAAGAGTTAATTCTCTTGGTTTAAATGAAGATCATGATATTTCTTCCCTAATCAATCGTCAAATGGCAGATAAGATTGATTTAGCATGTAAATTAATTGAAGATTTTATAAAATTCAGAGAAGTTTTGATAATTTCAGATAATCGATGCATAGTGCTTAATGATGGAAGCATGGTTGAATGGTTTGAGAAAATATTGCAACATTTTGAACAAAACAAATCTGTCATATTTGGAATTGCATCTGATAGACGTCCGCACTATTCAGTCCTTAAAAAATATCCCTCTTTCTTTCATGTGGCTGTTCCAGAACTTGAACCCAATGATCGAAAAATACTTCTTAAGATGTATAGTGAAATAGAAGGTTTGAACTTGAGGAACGAACATTTAAAGTTCTTTGAATCTGTCCTTTCAGGTCTTCCAAGTCAAATTTTTTTCACAGTTGATATAATTAAAGAGTACGGATATGATTTGGCTAAAACAAAAACTGTTGAAATCAAAGAATTCGGCCTCAACCAAGTTGCTTCAGTGCTTAACATCTATGAAGGAGATGCTGATGCTTCAGCATTTCTTTATTTGCTTTCCAGATCTCCGTACTTTTTAGGAGAACTTTTATTCGAAGTGGCACCAGAAGAAAAGTACAAATCTTTGCTCCAGGATTTTCATAGTAAGGGGCTATGTGAATTTTTTGGATCTGCGAACGAGTACGTCCGTTTGAATGATGTTGTTAGGGATTATATTACTCGCCTTCATTACGCATTACGTGAAGATTTTGCGAAAAGACTATACTCTCACACGCAAAGTTTCCTTGCAGACTATCAATCTAGCGAACGTGATGAATCAGATGTGTTGTGGTCGATACAAGAATTGTTGAAGAGTGGAGAAACTATTGATGAGAATTATCTCATTCCATCGAACATTATCAGAGCTATCGCTGATGCCTATAATGAGCGAAGATATGATGCTGCTGTGGAATTTTGTGACCGTATTTTAATGAAGCAAGATTTCTTAGATCAAAAAGTGATAAACTCTGTCAGATATTATTTGTGCAAAAGCCTTGCACGACTCGCTAATGATCGATTTCACACAGAAATCAAAAATATTAATAGAAATGATGCAGATTTTTTATATGGATTATTTTACAGATACAAAGGAGATTTTAAAAAAGCAATTGAAAAATTTGAGCCCTTGGCTGGAAAAGTTTCTAGAGCTAAGAGGGAATTGGCTCACGTATATAATGTGGTGGGGGACCATGAAAAAGCTCTCCCTCTTTCGGAAGAAGTCTATAGAAATGATCCTAATCATCCTATTCATATTCAAACCTATTTTACCGCGCTCTTAAACTCAGATTCAGAGAGAAAAAATAATTTGTTACAAGAACTTTTGATGAAACTTAGTAGTGTACCGACGCCATTAGGTAATGAGATTTACTGGAACTGTTCTGCTCAATACTGCTGCCATGTCCAAATGGATGATGCAGGTGCGTATAGATTTATAGACAAAGCCTTAGATAAATATCCTAATAAAATTCATCCTTACTTGACCGCTCTGGATGTCTATAAGACGTTTGGAAATATGGGTGGTCTGAAGACAACTGTGAACAAAATGAAAATCATCTTTGATGAAAAAGAAGAACCTCTTTACTACAAAATTTACGAATATGAATCATATGTGCTTGCTGATGCTGGTAATGTTTCTGGCGCCCTAAGACTAGTTCAGGGCAAGTTGTCGAAATTACCTGAACAAACAATATCAAAAATTGTAAAACAAATTCATGATTTTTCTGATAAGAAATCAAATCAAGATATGTTGCCTGCAGCACAAGCCAAATGGCTTACCTATGGACTGCATAAAGGAACTATTGAGAAATATAATGGGAGTAGAGGATTTGGATTTATTGCAGGTGATGAGGGAGAGAATGTATTTTTTCATGCGAGTAATTTTCTTGACGGAGAGGAGAATATTTTACCCGCTACTTTGGTTTCTTATGAGCTAATCAAAACTATAAAAGGCCTACATGCGGAAAAAATCCATATTATTTCTAAAAAATAAGCTAGTGAACCAATTTTTGAACTAATTTCTTATGGTGTGCTCGAGGATGGCGCTAGAGTGGCAGGAAATTTGGGAAGGACATGATATTTGGAAGGAAAAACTGAATTGGCGAATGAGAAGAAACCTGAAAAGAAGAAACCAGATACCTCAGTCCACGCCCTCCCTGATCCTGCCCTCGAGCACGTCGGGGCCCACCATCTTGAACCTGCTCATGTTAAGGTAGGCGCGGATCTCCTCTTGCAGGTCGAGGCAGTCCTTCACCGTCTCGTTCTCCGCCTCGCGCACGACGTCGTAGCGCACGAAGCGGTCCAGCAGCACGCGCATGAGGAAGTAGAATCCCGTGCCCTCCCACCTGCTGCGCCAGTCCGTGTGCAGCAGCGCCGAGAAGCGGATCTCGATCTCGCCGTACTGGTACTTCTGCTGCTTGCCGTCGATCCTGACCGTCTTGTCCTTGAGCTTGCGCACGTAGATCTCGAGCACGACCTCCTTCTTGAGGTAGTCGCTGATCTTCCTGTACGGCGCGATCTCGATGAAGATGTCCTTGCCGTCGTCCGTGACCTTCTCCTCGTTGCGCAGCTCCACGATGACGTGGCCGCGCGACTTGATGTACCTGCTGATGAGCGCCCAGAGCTCGTCCATGCGGAAGATGCCCTCGTACACGAGCGGCTTCCTGTCGATGAGGACCTTGACCTCTGCCATGGTCAGCCGGGCTCCCACACGCTCGCGTAGCCGCCCGCGTACATGTGCGTCTCCTTCTTGAGGAACTCCATGAAGTCGGTGAGCGTGAACAGTCCGATGTCGTCGACGAGGTCCCACCTGTCGCGCCACGTGATCTTGCGGTAGATCGCGCGCAGCCAGCTCGAGGTGAAGAGCTGGGGCGAGCCCGCTGGGCTCTCGACCTCGTAGTCCTCGACGAACTGGTACTCCATCCACACGAGCATCGCCCCTTCCATGAGCTCGCGGCGCACCCCGCCCTCGGTCACGACAACCGTGCGCGGCCTCACGATCCTGAAGTGGATCTTGTAGATGATCTGGTAGTAGGCGTCGTAGTTCTGCAGCACCTCCCATTTCACGTCGAGCTTGCCCGCCTTGTGCTGGTAGCGGCTCTCGGTGAACTCGAAGGAGGCAGCGATGCGGCGCACGAAGAACTCCTTCGACTCGCGGTATATCCTCTTCCAGTCGAACCTTCCCGTGAAGCGGAAGATGAGCCGCGGCATCGGGCCCTTGATCGGATGGAGGGTGCTGTGGTGGTCCACTGCGGCTTTCCCGTGTCGTGGCTATTTAAAATTACCGTGGAGGGCGATCCTCATCGGGCAGTGGTGCAGGGCCCTCGCAGACCCTGCGGTTGCCTTGGCGTCAAAGCAAGCCGGCAGAGGCCCCGTGGTTCCTGGCGTAGCGAGAGCGGCACGTTTCCGGGAGCCGACCCGGGGCGGCCTTCCGGACGCGCCGCAGTAGCCGGAGGGACGATCCCTGCAGGATCGCTCACCCGTCGCGCTCGCCCGCAGTCCCGTCCTTCTCTCTCTGGCGCAGCTCGAGGACCGCCGAGAGCACGGCGACCCTGAGCTGCTCGCGCGTGCCGTCGTTGCGCACGAGAGCGTCCGCGCTCGCGAGCACCTTGCGCAGCTGCGGGCGGTAGGAGTCGGCGGAGTTCTCGCGCTCCTCCTGCGCGAGGAACTCCTCCATCGTGCTCGCGTTCTCCTCGCGCCCGAGCCTCTCCTGGCGCTCCTTCGCGCGCGAGAAGCGCAGCTCCTGCTTCGCGTCGACGCCGATGACGATCGCGCCGGGGAGCGTGCGCAGGAGCGCGATCTCGGCGGGCGTGCGCAGCCCGTCGATTGCGTAGTCGCCCCTGTGGCCCTCCATGCGGTTGAGCGCCTCTTGCATGAGCGCCGCTGGGCCGAACTTCGCGCGCAGCTCGTTGCCGAGGCTGTAGAGCGCCTCCCTGCCCGTCTTGAGCCTGCGTGCGCGCGCCTTCTCGCGCAGGAAGTCCGAGAGGGTGAGCGTCCTGAAGCCCTCCTTGTGGAGGATCTCGATGGTCGTGGTCTTGCCTGCCGCGAGCGTCCCTACGACTCCGATGATCACTGCCCCGCCGCGTGCCTTCCCCTACTTATGCCTTGCGGGCTGCTGCGGGAGGGAAGCTCACTCCTCTGCGTCGTCTTCGAAGAAGCTCTTGAGGCGCTTGCTCTCGGCCTTCGCCTTATAGCTGATCGCTGCCATGCCTCCTGCAGCGTGTCCCGGGGTTTATAAGAAAAACCGTCCTCGAACATGGGCGTGCGATCACCCGCAATCGGAATCTCTACGTTGCAGAGGCGGGGAAAAGAATCGGGATCGCTCGAGATATTTTTCTGGATTCTGGTATATCCCGCCGCCTGCGCCGCGCTGCTGCCTTGGCGTAAACCAGGAGAGCCGCCGATTCTGCAGGCGGCTCGACGTAAAACCACGCAGCGGAGCGAGTGAGAAGCGCCGCAGCAGCCCGAAAACGAAAGAAGAAGCTTATTCACTTCTGCTGCATGTCCATGATATTGCGCAGCTCGTCGGAGAGCACCGCGCCGTCGCGCGCGTCGAGGCGCATCGTCACGAGGTTGAGCGTGGCCGTCACGATCGTGAGGTTCCACACGGGCCCGTCCCCCTGCTGGAGGATGCAGATCTCCTGCTGCACCGGGTGCGCGGGGTACCTCTCCCTCATGCGCGCGGCCGCGAGCTCGCGCGCCTGCGCGAGGCCGATGCCGACCGACGCGAGGTCGAGGGGCGCGATGACGCCCTCCTCCTTGAAGGCGCCCTCGGGAGGCCGCGCGCGCACGGGCTTCGTGTCGAAGACGACGATGTGGTCGTCGCGCTCGGAGTAGTAGCCGATCTCGACCGGCGCGCTGCCGCTCTTCGCGTAGCAGAAGAGGTGCGCGAGGTACGGGTGCGGGTGCCGCGCGCGGAACTCGCGGAACTCGTCCGAGCCCTCGACCGCATCGATGATGTCGTGCACGTCAGTCATAGGTCCACCTCGATCAGCTCGCCCTCGGGCCCGGGATTCACCACCGTCGTCGTGAGCACCTTGTCGCGGCGATGGAAGCACTGGTGGATGTGCCCGCAGATGACGAGCATCGGCAGGCGGCGCACGATGAGCTCGCGCAGGCTCTCGTTGCCGACGTGCCAGTCGTCGTCCACCTCGTCGAGGCGAGTCGCGTAGGGGGGCGCGTGGCTCACGAACACGGTGCGCTCGTGGAACTCGTGCCTGAGCCGCTCCTCCATGCGCTCGAGCTCGGCCTCGCGCCTGTGGAACCCGTGCCCGCCGAAGCCGATGAAGCGCAGGCCCGCGACGTCGATCGCCCTGCCGTGCGCGAAATGCAGGTTCGCGAACTCCTTGTGCAGCTGGAGGACCTCGTCCTCGTCCTCGTGGTTGCCGTGCACGAGCACGACCGGGATGCCGAAGCCGTCCATCTCCTTGAGCATGCGCCTCGTGCTCTTGCCGAAGACCGTGAAGTCTCCCGCGCACACCGCGACGTCGGGGCGCTCGCGCTCGACGATCGCCTTGAGGCGCGAGAGCGCGTCGGGCGCCTCGTGCGTGTCGACGAACGCGAGCAGCTTCATGTGCCTCTCCCTTCGCGCGCAGGTTTTAAAGGATTCGGGTGCCCGCTCATTTCCTTCCGAGCGCGGATCGCACGTCGATCTCGTACGTGCCCTCGGGCAGCGAGCGCACGTGGGGATGGCCCTCATCGTCCGCGAGCAGCAGCCCCGAGATGTCGATGTCGTAGGCGCCCTCCGCGTCCTCGCCCTCGCCTGCGGGCGCGCCCTTGCCCGCGCGCACGAAGAGGAACATGCGCGAGCCGCATGCGCAGCCGTCGATCACGGCGGGCGCGTCGTCGGCGTAGGTCCTCTCGCAGCGCATGCATCGATGCGGCATCGCCCTACCTCCCGCTGCGCTGCGCGAGCTCGAACAGCTTCTCGTAGAACAGGTCGATGTGGTCCCCGTACTTGGCGCTGATGCCGAGCACCTCGTGCGGCGAGAACGCGCCCTCCACCTTGGCGACGTTCGCCTTGCGCAGGTCCACCTTGTTCGCGACGATGAAGAACGGGACCTTGCGCTGCGCGAGGCTCTCGATGAGCGTCGCGTTCACCTGGTTGCGCGGCTCCTTCGTCGCGTCGAGCACGACCACGACGCAGTCGGCGTTCCCGATCCACGCGATGCTCTCGACGACGCCTTGCGCCGCCTCCTTCGCGCGCGCCTTCGCCTCCTCCTGGCCCAGCCCCTCGCGCACGAAATCGGCCGCGTCCACGCGCGACGAGATGCCCGGCGTGTCGACGAGCGAGAACGAGAGCGTGCGGCCGTCCTCGTAGACGACCTTGACGCCCTGCTTGAGCTGCACGCGGCGCGTCTCGTGGGCGATCCTGCTCGTCGAGCCCATCTCCTCCCCGAGCCAGTCCGCGCAGATCCTGTTCGCGAGCGTCGTCTTGCCGCCGTTGGGGGGCCCGTAGAGCGCGAGGCGCGTCTGCCTCCTCGTGAAGAGGCGCAGCAGACGGTGCCAGAACGCGCGCAGATTCATGGAAGATCGGCCCCACAGCTCGCATTTATATTCCTGCCGGTGGCTTCCTCATTGGAGAGGGAGAACGTCAGCACACCGGCGTCGCGCCGTTGACCGTCACTGCCGTCGAGCACAGCGTGCGCAGCTCCAGCGTGGCGTTGCTCGCGCTCACGCACACCTGCCAGTTCTCGTTCGCCACGGTCTCCTGGCGCGTCAGGTTCCTTGCCCTGTCGTTGGAGAGCTCCGCGATCTGCTGGGCCGAGAGCGCTCGCGAGTAGATGCGCACGTCGTCGATCCCGCCGCCGAAGTAGTAGCCGTTGAGGCTGCTGCCCGGTCTCGCGATGCGCAGCTGCGTGCCCCACGCGCTGCGGTCCGTCTTCGCGCTCGCGCCCGTGTCGCTGTCGACGAGCGTTCCGTCGAGGAACAGGTCTGCGGTAGGCGTGCCGCCGAGCCCCTGCACGCGCGCGGCGAGGAAATGCCAGTTCACGGTATCCGTGTAGGGGATCGAGACCTGGAGGGTGTCCGTGTCGGACGCGAGGGCGCTGCCGAGGAAGAAGCTCGCCTTGTTCCCGACGATGCCGCCGCTGAACGCCCCGATGGAGAGGTGCATCTCCGAGTTCCCGCCGAAGCCCCATCCGCTGCCCGCGGGCGCCCCTTCCCACAGGATCATCCCGCCGTTGCTCACGGTGGCCGCGTTCGGCCTGACCCATGCGGTGACGGTGAAGTCGCTTAGCGTCTGCAGCTCCTGGCTGTTCGTCTGCAGGTAGTCGTTCGACCCGTCGAACGTGTACGCCCCAGATCCCAGGTGCCCGCCCGAGGCGCTCCATGCGGGACTCGCCGTGCCCCCGCCCTCCGTCACCGTGTGGTTGTAGGAAGAGTAGTCCTTCGCCCTGCTCGCGCCTGCGGTGCTCTCGAAGGGGAGCTGGAGCAGCGTGATGCTCGTGGGCGTGCCCGGGATCACGGAGGGCTTCTGGCGCCAGTCGTACGTGAGCCGCTTGTCCGCTCCCGTGAAGTTCTGCCCTGCGGCGAACGCGATGAGATCCTCCATGTGGGTGAACTGGTTGCACGAGCTCTCGATCCAGACGCTCTCAGGAGACGGGCACGCGCTCGCGCCCGCGGATACCGTGATCGCGTTGCTCGCGACGGTCGGGCCGTCGGCGGTGCCGTTGTTCGCGGTGATATACGCGCGCCACTGCTGCGCGGGCGCGAGCTCCGCGTCGACGATGCGGTTCGTCCTGTTCTGCGAGAGCGCGAGCGCTTGGGCGGCAGAGAGGCTGCGCGAGTAGATGCGCACGTCATCGATGGTCCCGCTGAACGCGCCGAGGCCCGCGGCGCCCGCGCCTACCTCCCACCGATCGCCGCCGCTCCAGGGCGTGCCGATGCTCAGCGCGGCCCCTTCCTCCCTCCCGTCGACATAGAGCCGCATGGGCCCGTTCGCCTGCGCGGTGCCCACCACGTGGTACCATCTCCCCGCCTGCGCGACCGTCGTGCCCGTCACCCGCCTCGCGGCGCCGTCCCAGAGGTAGTGCTCGAACGTGCCTGCCGCGGTCAGGCGCAGCTGGTGGGAGTACTGCGCGTTGGGGCCGCTCGCGCTCGTGCGCACGACGATGCTGCGGCTCGCCGTCGCCGCGGGCTTCACCCAGGCCTCGACCGTGTAGTCCGTTGGGCTCGCAGGATCCGAGATGTTGATGAAGTCGTCGACTCCGTCGAACACGTAGCCGCCGGAGCCGCCATAGCCGCCGGCGCCGGACCATGCCGGCTCCTGCGCGCTCACCGCGATGCCGTCGAACCACGCGCTCCCCGTGTTCGACCCGATCGTCGGACCGTCGGTGACGAGCCGCACGGTGGCGTTCGTCACGCCCGCTGCGGTCGTGAACGAGCATGCGACGTCCTGCCAGGCGCCGCGCTGCGTCGCGGCAGCCGTGCACTCCCAGGACGCATCTCCCATGTCGAGGTACGCGTTGTTGCTCCCGCTCAGGTTGTTGTAGATCCTGCCGGAGAGGGTGTATGAGGTCGAGGGCAGCAGGCTGATCGCCTGGATAGATGCCTGGGCCGCTGTGGGGGCGGCATGCTTCATCGAGAAGCCTCCCGACTGCGCGAGGTCGCTCGAGCGGCTCGCGCTCGCCGCTTCCGTCCACCCTGAAGCGTCGGCGCCCGTGCCCAGCTCCATGCCGGGGTTCGCGACGGCGTTGCCTCCAAGCGTGCCGTTGCTGCCTGAGAGCGCGTAGTTGCGGGTCGCGCCGCGGCCCGCGCTGCCGTTGACGTCGAAGTTCATGAGCACGCGCGCGATGCTCGCGCCATCGACGCGCCAATCGTACGCGTAGCGCGTCGTGCCGGGCATCGACACATTCGGGTACGCGGTCAGGTTCTCGTACCTGCTGCCCGTGCCGCACGAGCTGTTGACGAGCGCGTTCCAGCAGCCGGGGTCCTGCGCGTCCTTGACGCCGCTGCAGTCATTGTCGCTGCCGTCGCTGCACGAGCCTGCGGACGCGAGAGACTCGAGCTTGGACGCGCTCGCGCTCGCGTTGAACTGGTAGGCGCCCGACAACGTGCTGCGCGAGCAGCAGTACGCCCTGCCTGCGCTCACGTTGCGCACGAGCAGCCCGTCGTGCGCCGCATCGCAGCGGAAGAGCTCCGCCCCGAGGCCGGTGTTCTCGCACACGAGCTGGGAGAGGGGATCGAGGCCGAACGCGAGGCATGTTCCCGAGGCATTCATGCACGGCGTCGTGCTGCCGCAGCAGGCGTACGCGCCCGTCGCGTCCCTGCTCAGCGCGCCGAGCGCGTTCCAGTTCGCGCCTTCCGCCGGGAAGCCCGGAGGCGCCCCCGCGGCATAGCGCACGTTCGTGGCGCCGGGCATGCACGCGATCCCCTCGCATGCGCCCGTCGTGGCGTTGCATGCCTGCCCGATGGGGCATGTCTTCGGCGAGCCTGCGCACGCGCCTCCGGCGCACACGTCGGAGGTCGTGCAGAGGTTGCCGTCGTCGCAGGACGCGCCTGCGGCGAGAGGGCTGTGGATGCACGTGCCCGCGATGCACCTGTCCGCCGTGCACGTGTTCGCGTCGCTGCAATCCGCGGGCGAGCACTCCTGCCCTCCGGCCGAGTCGTTCGTCGGCGAGATCGAGATCGCGCCCTGCGCGTCCTTGCGGATCTTGTTGCGCCCGGGCGCCGCCGAGCTGCCGTTCGTGAGGTTGACCTGGAGGAAGAGGACGTGCGAGAACTCGCCGCTCGAGACCGCGACCTCGCTCGGGCCCTGCGGCGGCGAGAGCGTCACGTTGTACTGCTGGTTCTCGACGAGCACGGGCAGCTCGAACACGCGCTCGTAGCCGGGGCGCACCTTCTGCGCGATCGTGACCTCGTCCTCGATGATGCCAGCGACCCCCACGAGCTCGCCCTGCGCGCCCTGCTGCTTCGCGAGGGACGTGCGCTGCTCGACGACGACGATGAACGCCGTGAAGACGAGCGTCATGAAGCCGAGCAGGACCAGGAACTCGATCGCCGCCTGGCCCCTGCGCCGAGTCATGCGGCCCTCGCCCCATCAGGACACGGACTCCGTCACGCGCACCGTGTCGCCGAGCGACTCGAACTGGTACTTCGTGAGCCCCGGGTGCGCGGTCGAGACGTTGCCGTCCGCGTACGCCGTCGCGAGCGGGATCGTCGAGAAGAACACCGCCTCCGAGCGCCCCGCCTGCGTGTCGTACGCGACGACGAGCTCCCTCATGTCGCTGCCCGAGACGTAGACCCTGCGCACGGACTCCGGCATCGTGAACTCGAGCGTCTGGCGCGCGTTCTTGCCCAGCGCGTACGTGCTCTTCGCCATCCCCGACGCCTGCAGCCCGATCTCGTTCACCTGCGCGCCCACGGACTGCGACTTGCCCGACGAGTTGTACGCGTAGAAGAACATGACCGCCGGGATGAGCAGCCCGATCGCGACGCCGACGATCACGAGGTACTCGATGCTCACCTGCGCCCGTCCCATGCACCGGCCCCCGGGCGTGCGCTATAAAAACGTTTGCTGACTCCTGCGACGTGAAGATGAGAGATTCTGCATGTGGTTTTACGCTGCTGCCTTGGCGTGGAACAGACGAGAGAGGTGCCGGAGGCCTCTCTCGTCGTAAAACCTCATAGATACGCCGCAGCAGCGAGAAGAGACGGAAGCACTGCCTACGAGCCCGGCGCCGCCACCGTCGCGAAGATCTCGCCCGTGAGGTTGTGGCGCGGCGAGCCGTTGAGATCGCGGCTGAACTCGACGAGGAGCTGCACGTCCGTGCGGTCCCCCCTCGTGAGCAGGAACTGCTTGTCGGTCGGCGCGATGATGACGCTCAGGTTCGCCGACGCCTCTCCCTTCGGGATCACCGCGTACCTGCCGTTGCTCGGCATCGTCTGCGCGATCGCAGGATCGCAGTCCACGCCGCCCGCGTACGTGTCCCCGGTGCCGCCGATAGTCTTGACGCCGTAGATGCGGATCGCGTCCCCGAAGTCGTTGCGCACGCGCAGCAGCACGCAGCCCGAGTGCCCCTTCGCGGTGTTGTCCTCGAGGCGGTAGTCGATGCAGTCGAGCTGCGAGCCGAAGTCGCAGCGCGCGGGGAGGTAGCGCGTGGGGCTGAGGAAGCCGAAGTACGCGAGCGCCCCCACGACGACGAGGATCGCGATGAAGCCCCAGCCGTACGTGACGAGGTACTCGAGCGCCGCCTGCGCGCGGGTGCCGCTCATTGGACCCCTGTGTAGACCTCGCCGGACACGAGGTGGTCGAAGCCCGCCTGGCTGTTCTTGTAGACCACGTCGAAGAGGACCTTCACCTTCTGGCCCGAGAGGCCCGCGAAGTACTTGTTCCCCTTCGCGGGCGAGAAGCAGTCGATCGGCATCTGGTCCTTGGGCGACCATGCGGCGCCCTTGAGGTCGACGGGAGCCGAGGTGTCGTTGCCGTACGAGCACGTGATGCGCTGCAGGTAGATGGTCTGGCCGACGTCCTGCTGGAGGATGAGCGAGACCTGCCCCGCCGTCGAGTCGATCCTGTAGTCGACGCACGTGAGCTCGCTGCCGACGGTGCACTTCGAGGGGAGCAGCTTGCTCGGGTTGAGCACGCCGAAGTAGCTGATCGTGCCGATCATCACGAGGATGATGAGGATGGCCCACCCGTAGGTGGTGAGGAACTCGAGCGCCGCCTGGCCGCGCGTGCGCATCACTGCACCGTCCCCGAGATGTCGCCCGACGCGCGCTTCGCGTAGACGCCCTGCGTCGTCGTGTACGTCATGTCGAGCGAGACCTTCCCCTGCTGGCCCGTGCCGGGGCTCGTGCCGAGGCCGAACGCGCAGGTGAAGGGCGCGGAGTCGCCGGCCGCGATCGTCGTCGTCCAGCCCGGGCTCGAGCCGTCGAGCGCGCAGATGGTCGAGGAGCCCTTCGACGTCGCGTTCATGCCGCCGTCCTTGATGATCATGCCCGTGCCGATGCTGTTCGTGATCGTGAGGCGGAGCACGAGCCTGGACGCGTTGTCCTGGAGGGCGAAGTCCCTGCACCCGATGCCCGTCGTGAGCAGGCACTTCTCGGGCAGGTACTTGCTCGGGTTGAGCACGCCGAAGTACGCGAGCGCGCCGATCGCGACGAGCACCACGAGGATCGCCCACCCGTAGGTGGTGAGGAACTCCATCGCCGCCTGGCCCGAGCGCCTCATCGGCGCCTCTCCTTGCGCGCGGGGGCGCCGCTCGCGATGTCGTCGCGCACGTGGAGGATCTGCGTGAAGAGGACGTAGAGGAGCACGGAGTTGAGGAACGAGAGCGCGAAGACGAGCACGAGCATCGCCTCGCTCCCGCTCGCCCCGATGATGTGCACGCCGAAGAGCACGCCGATGACGAACACGACGAGCACGAGCAGCGCCATGATGAACTTATGATGGTAGAGATCCAGCTTCACGACACCACCTCTCTGCGCGCTTCCCGTGAGGGGGGTTTATAAGGGTTTCGTGGTGGGGCGCGCGCCGGGCGACGGGGCATGCGCAGCGAACCGCCTCCCCAGGGGAGCGCTGCGAAGCTTTTTCAAGCGAGCGCGGCTCCTGCGCGCATGCGCTACGACACCTTCCTCGGGCACGAGAGCGGCTTCGCCGACCTCGTGGGGCATATCCGCTCGTACGTCGCGGCGTCCACGGATCCCGAGGTGCTCCTCGTGGGGGAGCGGATGCTCGGGGAGATCGGCGCGCCCGAGCGCTATCCGGGGATGCGCTTCCTCGCCGCGATGGACGCGGGCGGCAGGCCACTCGCGGTGACGAACAGCATGGCCGTATCCCGCGGCGGCAGCGTCTATGGCGTCCACTACCATGCGCTCTCCCTCGATCCCAAGACGCCGGCGGGAGGGTTCGCGTTCAGGAGGGAGCTCGGCATCCTCATCGCGGAGACGGGCATCGCCATCGCGAAGCCTGAGACCCGCAGCGGGGAGATGCTCCTCGGCGCATTCGCGTTCGGGCCAAGGCCGGACCTCGACGACCTGCTCTTCTGGGAGGGGACGTCGTACGCGTGCGGCTCCCCTACGCCGCGCTCATCCTAGCGTGATGCTCCCGAACAGCATCCCGAACACGCCGATGCTGATGAAGTAGATCGTGAGGCTCGTCACGAGGAACATCGGGATGTACTTGAGGCCCGAGCGCACCTCGCCCTTCTCGATGATCGCGATGATGATGCTGCTGAATACGCTGATGACCGCGATCGCGAAGATGCTGAAGAGCCGGAAGTCGTCGCGCCCGATCGTGGGCGTCGCGACCGAGAGGGCCGCCCCCGAGAGCCCCGAGCCACCGCCGCCGGTGCCGCCCGCGATGTTGCCGACGAAGCTGCTCGTGAGCGTGAAGAGCTGGAGCGAGAGCGCGAAGAGCACGGGGCAGATGAACGCGATGAGCATGCCGATGAAGATCATGTAGGTGACGGTGCTCGCGGACATCTCCTTCTTGAGCGCCTCCGTCTTCTTCATGTCGGAGATGATGCGGTCGATCGTCTGCACGATCTTGCCGCCGCTCTCGACCTCGCCGATGAGCAGCTGCATCGTGCGCCGCAGCGTCGGGCTCTCGTACTTCATGCCGAACTCGACGAGCGCGTCCGCGACCTCGTTGCCCGTCATCACCCGCTTGCTCACGAGGCCGATCTCGTTCGCGAGGATGCCGAACTCGGGCTTGATCGCGTTCCACAGCGCGTTCTCGAAGCTCATGCCGCCCTTGAGGTTCGTGCTGACCAGCGTGAGGTAGTCGGGCAGCAGCAGCTCGAGCTCCTTCGTGCGGCGGTAGATCCTGATGTTCCAGCTGAAGTAGAGGACGACGAAGACGACGAAGATGAGCAGGAACATCGTGACCGCGAACGTGACGAAGCTGAGGAAGCCGAACTCGAGCCACGCGTAGAGCTTGAGCTCGCGGTAGAAGAAGCCGATGAAGAGCGCGTACGCGATCCCGCTCGCGAGCAGGAAGAGCGTGCCGAAGAGCGTGTAGGGGACCTCGGGGTAGCCCGCCTTGAGCAGGTGCAGCCTCAGGTCGGGGCGCACGCGCTTGGGGATGATCGAGCGGCCGATGACGTAGAGGAAGCTGTCCGCCATCAGATGTTCACCGTGGGCCTGATCGCCTTGAAGATGCTGATGAAGACGAGCTCGACCACGACGAGCGCGAAGAGGAAGACGCCGAAGAGGCTGAAGTCGATCTGGATGTTGACGAGCGAGACGACGGTGATGAGCATCGTGATGCCGAGGCTCGGGACCACGACCGCGAAGAGCATGTAGAACATCGTGAGGCTCGAGAGCTTCTTGCCGTACTTCTGGATCTCGGTGAGCTGGTCCTGCGCGATCTCGTCGAGGATCGCCTCGAGGTAGTCGGTCACGTCCACGCCGATCTTGAGCGCGTTGCTGATCTGGAAGAGGATGCGGCGCATCTTCTCGCTCGCGGAGTAGCGGCTCGCCTTCTCGAGCGCCTCCTCGAGGGGAGTGCCGAGCTCGATGTCGCGCACGATCTCCTTGAAGTACTTGTTCGCGACGCCGTAGCTGTTGCTCGCGTCGATGATCGCGTTCATGAGCGGCTTGCCCGAGTTGAGCTTGATGAGCAGGAACCTGCCCGCGAAGAGCACGTCGCGGTCGATCTCCTTCGCGAGCTTGCGGATCTCGACGTCGGCCGAGTGCATGAAGAGCTGGAAGAGGCCGAAGAGGACGAGCGGCACGATCCCGACGAGCAGGACCGGCGGCAGGCCCGCGGCCGAGAGGAGCATGAAGAGCCCGAGCGCGGCCGGGATCCCCATCGAGAGCGCGAGCTTGAGGTTGCGCTCGACGAACTGCTCGGGCGTCTTGGTGCTGTGCGCGACGAGCAGCTTGCGCTTGAGCGAGGGATAGCGGCTCGCGAGTTCCTTGGAGAGCGACATGGTCAGTCCAGCTGGAGATCGCCCAGGTAGTACCTCGCGAGCTTGAGGCCGATGTCGTCGACGTTGTCGATCCTCGACTTCGCGAGCCAGCGCAGGATGCGCACCTTCTGCTGCAGGTCGAAGCGGATGTCCTCCGTGCTCATGCCCGTGAAGAGCGAGATGCGCGCGTAGATGTGCTCGGACTGCGCGATCTCCTCGACCGCGTCCGTGCGCGGGTTGTAGCGCATGAGCACGCGCGGGTCGCCTGTCGGCGTGATCTCGGCGACCTGGAACGTGCGGCGCTTGCCCGTGCGCCTGTTCCTGTTCTGCACGAGGATGAGGGAGAGCGAGCCGATCATCGCCTTGGGGATGTCGATCGGCGGGTTCGTGAGCCTCGTCACGGCCTCGTCGGCGTCGTTCGCGTGCAGCGTCGCGTACACGGAGTGGCCGGTGTGCATCGCCTCGAGGAGCACCTCCGCCTCCTCCTTGCGCCTGATCTCGCCCACGATGATCCTGTCGGGGCGCATGCGCAGGCTGTTGACGAGCAGGTCGAGCATCGTGACTCCGCCCTTCCCCTCGGGGTTCGGCAGGCGCGTCTCGAGCGGGACCCAGTGGAGGTTCTTCGGCAGCGTGAGCTCGCGCGTGTCCTCGATGCTGAGCACGCGCTGATTGGGTGGGAAGAAGTTCGAGACGACGTTGAGCATCGACGTCTTGCCGCTGCCGGTGCCTCCCGCGATGAGCACGGACATCTCGTTCTGGATCGCGAGCCACACGAGCGCCGCCGCCTCGTAGCTGATCGTGCCCTCGGCGAGGAACTTCGTGATCGTCCACGGGTCCTCCGCGAACTTCCTGATCGTGATCGTGTTGCCGAAGCTGCTGATCGGGAGCAGCGTCGCGTTCACCCTGTCTCCCGAGAGCAGGTGCGCGTCCATGAGCGGGTTGAGGTTCGTGATCTCCTTGCCCACGTCGCGCGCGATGATCGTCGCGAAGTGCCTGATGCGCGCCTCTGTCGGGATCACGATGTTCGTCTTGAGCCAGCCGAAGCGGCGGTGGTACACCCACACCGGCTCCTTGTGGCTGTTGATGATGACCTCCTCGAGCCGCGGGTCCTTGAGCAGGATGTCGATCTTGCCGAGCCCGAGGTTCTCCTCGAGGAGGTAGTTCACGAGCATGTTGATCGTCTTCTCGTCGGTCTTGGGGAAGTACTTCGTCACGAGCCTGCGGATCTCGGTGCGGAACTCCTGCTTGATGAGCTGGATGTTGTCGGCCTGCTCGAAGCTCTGCAGGTCCTCGATGTTCATCTTGCTCACGAACTCCTGCCTGATCTTCTCGAGCACGATCCTCGTCGTTGAGGAGATGTTCGCGATCGAGACGGAGTAGATGGGGACCGGCTCGTCCTCGATCGCCGAGATCCTGATGTCGATCACGATGTTGTTGCTCTCGAGCGAGTACTTGTCGAGCATCTCGCGCTCCTTGCCCGCGGGGGCGCGCACGAGCTCGGTGGCGCCTGTCTTGAACGTCTCGGCGCTCACCATTCACGGCACCGCCGGGGCGAGGCCGCGGTCGTCCTGGTCCGCGTGCCCGCGGATGTGCGCGATGATCGCGTAGATGCGCACGAGCTTGCGCGCGGCGTCCTCGGCGGCCTCAGCGTCGCTGATCTCCTGCGCGAGCAGGCGCATCCCGCGGTACGTGCGCATCGCGGACGCGAGGTCGTCGCCGCGCAGCTGCGCGTCGAGCGCGTGCTTCTCGCGCTCGAGCTGGAGCAGCAGGTCCTTGTCGAGCGCGCGCTGCGTGCGCGCCTGCGCCCTCGCGGCGGAGGAGGGAGAGGCGCCCTTCGCGCCGGCCTCGGCGCCGCGCTGCGGGGGAGCCATCGCGTCGCGGATGCGCGTGAAGAGCGCGCTGAAGCGCAGCGCGAGATCTTCCGGCACCTCGCGCTCCATGCCGAGCGCGTCCTTGCGCGCGAGGCGGTACGCGCGCGCCGCTTGCGCAGCGTCTCCTTGCGCGAGGGCGCGCTCGACGTCGTCGAGCAGCGCATGCGCGTGGGCCGCGAGCGTGCGGGCGCGCGCCTTGCGCGCGTCCTCCTTCCCCTGCGCCGCTGGGGGGGTCGCTGCGGGCGGGCCCGCGGATACGGGAGCCGGGGGAGCCGAAGGCTTCAGGGGAGCCGCCGCAGGCTGCGCGGCGGGCGTCGCAGAGGGGGCATCGGGCCGCCCGGCGGGCGCGGGACGAGGGGCGGCCGTGGGCTGCGGGAGCGCCGCGTCGCGGGGCGCAGCAGTTGGCCCTCGCGCCTGCTGCGCGTCCATCCTCGAGAGCGTGCTCTCGACGCGCTCGTACGAGCGCTGCGCGTCGAGATGGTCCTTGAACTTCTCGTAGAGATCGGTGAGCAGCGCCTTGAGCTGCTCGCGCTCGGACGTGCCCGCGGGCGACTCGTCGAAGCGCTGCTTGAGGTCGTGGAGCACGCGCTTGGCCTTCGTCAGGCTGCCGTCGTCGAGCGCCGCGAAGAACTCCTTCTCGTAGTCGCGGGTGATGAAGCCGCTCTCCTCGTCCGTGCCCTTGGGCCTGGGGGCGGACTGCGGCTCTTGCGCCTCCGTGTCGAGGAAGGCGAGGATGTCGAGCTCGATGAACTCCTCGATGTCCATGGTCAGCACCTCACGAGCAGGCGCTCCTGGTACCGCTTCCAGAGCCCCTCGGGGTCGTCGGCATGCCTGCGCGCGGCCTGCTCCATGAAGTACTCGCGCTTGTGCAGCAGCGCGTCGCTCACGTGCGAGCGCCACAGCTGCGCGATCTTCGCGGGCGGGATCTGCTTCGCCTTCGCGCGCTCCTCGTACTCGCGGCGCACGTCCTCGAGCGGGACCGCGATCGCCTCGACGACCTGCGCCTTCTCCTTCGCCGCTTCCTTATTCAAGTAGATGAACGGCTTCGTGAACTTGTACTCGATGCCGAGGATCTTCTCCTCGACGAGGAAATCGACCCACGCCTGCAGCGTCTCGATCCTGATGCCGAGCACGGTCGCGGCGTCTTGCATCGGGACCTTGTCCTTGCCCTT
>JAJPEB010000067.1 GCA_023252315.1 Candidatus Woesearchaeota archaeon
CACCACCAGTACTCCTCGAGCGTCTCGCCCTTCCACGCGAACACCGGCACGCCCGCCTTCGCGATCGCGGCCGCCGCGTGATCCTGCGTGGAGAAGATGTTGCACGAGCACCAACGCACCGACGCCCCGAGCGCCGCGAGCGTCTCGATGAGCACCGCCGTCTGGATCGTCATGTGCAGGCTGCCGGAGATGCGCGCCCCCTTGAGCGGCTTCGCCTTGCCGAAGCGCGCGCGCAGCGCCATGAGGCCCGGCATCTCCTCCTCCGCGAGCGCGATCTCCTTGCGGCCGAACTCGGCGAGGGCGATGTCAGCGACCTTGTAATCTGGGGCGGTTGGCATGCGACGGAGCGCAGCCTCGCTGTTTAAATACTTTTCAGGAGATGGGGGCTATGCCGGATAGCGCAGCAGCGAGCGCGTGAGCGGATGCACCATCGGCGTCTCTGCCTTGCGCACCCTGTGCGCCTCGCGGTGCCTGCTCGCCTCGATCCAGGCCTGCATCTCGTGCTGCGTGTACGGCACGACCGCCGCGGGGACGGGCAGCGGCTCGCCCTGCGCGTCGCGCGCGGAGAACGTGAAGAGCGCGGTGTTGGTCAGGCGCGACGAGCCATCATCCGCGTTGTGCGCGGTGAGCGTGACGCGCTCGACGAGCGACCTCTCCCCTGTGAACACCGTCGAGATCGCGCACTCGACCTGGCTCCCGATGCGCAGCGGCGCGTCGAACGTTGCCCTGTTGAGCGCGGACACGAGCGGCAGCGGCGCCGGGCTGTCGCTGTGGTTCGAGATGTGGGCGTACGCATGGTGCAGCGCGCGATCGTACATCTGCTGCAGGATGGCTCCTCCGTACGCGTAGCCGTGCGGATTCGTCCACCGCCGGTCGACCGAGAAGTACTGCGATGCGGTCGTGTCGGAGAGCTTCACCGCTTTGCCCCCGCGCTCGTGCTCGCGCCGCAGCTCCTCGATGCGCGCCTGCTCCTGCTGCGTGGGCGCGGGGATGTCGCCCGAGCGGTACGCGAGGTTCTCCGTCCTGCGCCTGCGCGCGGCCTGCGAGATGCGCTCCTCGAGCTCGGTGCTCGGCGTCGCGGGCCGCACCTGGATGGTACGGTCGTTCTCCCAGCCTGCGAACGTGAAGTAGAGCGCGGTCACGAATTCCGAGCGCTCACCGTCGTGCGAGAGGATGTCCGCCGCGACCTCGAGCGACTTGCCTTGCGTGTTCGTGACGTACCTGTTGACGATGTAGCTGCGCTCCTCCTTGAACCCGCTCCTGATCGGCGAGCCCTGCACAGCGATCGTGACGACGGGGCATCCCGCCTGCTCTTGCGCGATCTCCGCGACGCTCAGGTCGAGACGCTCGAGCACCCTCCCGAAATCCACGTTGCCTCTCGGCCCGATGAAATGGTCGAGCTCCCCCTCCCGCCTCCATACGCCTCCTTTCGTGACGACCGAGAACGTGTCGAGGCGGTGGAGCATTCGGGTGACCTCTCTTCCCAGGAGTGACGGCAACCCCGATTAAGAACCTTGCGGTCCTGCGCGTGACGCGATGCGGAAAGGATATGAACGGGCCCCTTCCCCGCCACCGCCATGAACGAGCTCGAGCTCAAGTTCGCGTGCGAGGACCTCGAGGCCGCCCGCGAGAGGGCGGAGCGCATCGGCTTCGCGTTCGTGCACGAGAAGACGCAGCAGGACACCTTCTACATCAACGGCGACAAGGGGCCCGACGGCGTGCGCGTGTTCCTCCGCCTGCGCGAGCAGCAGGGCGGCGCGTCGCTCGACTACCACCGCGTCCTCTCGGACCTCGAGTCGGAGGAGACGGAGGTCGGCGTGGACGAGCCCGAGAAGATGAAGCGCATCATGGCGATGCTCGGGATGCCCGTGCTCGTGGTGGTGCGCAAGCGCCGCGTGACGCTGCGCCGCGGCGAGTACAACCTCGTGCTCGACCGCGTCGACGGCCTCGGCGACTTCGCTGAGATCGAGACGTTCGGCGCAGGCTCGGAGGAGATAGAAGAGCGCATCAAGGCGATGGCACGAGAGCTCGGCCTCGGCGCGCAGGTGCCCGGCGCCGGCTACTCCGAGCTGCTCACCGCGCGAGCAGCGCGGCGATCCCCTTCTCCGGCAGCTCCTGCAACCTCGCGCCCACGACCGTGATTACCTCGCTCGCGAGCAGGGCCCCCAGCGCGCCCGCGGTCGCGATAGGCTCGCCGCGGATGAGCCCGTAGAGGAATCCGGCGGCATACGCGTCGCCCGCTCCCGTCGTGTCGACGGGCGTGACGACGTGCGCGGGCACGCGCGCCGTCTCGCCGCCTTGGCGCACGAGCGAGCCGCGTGCGCCGACCTTCACGACCGCGACGCCCGCGTGCGCCGCGAGCTGCGCGAGCGCGCTCTCCGCATCCTCGCCCGTGAGCGCGCGCGCCTCCGCCTCGTTCGCGAACACGATGTCGAACGCGCCCGAGCGCAGCAGCGCGAGCGTGTCCGCGCGGATGCGCTCCATGAGCGCGGGGTCCGAGAGGTCGATCGCGACGCGCCCGCCGTTTTCGCGCGCGATGCGCATGGCCTCGAGCGCGGCCTCGCGCAGGTGCCTGTCCTCGAGGAGATAGCCGCTCACGTACGTGATCGCGCTTCGCGCGATGGCGTCGCGCGGCAGGTGCCCTGCGCGCAGCGCGAGCGAGGCGCCGAGGCGGTCCGCGAACGTGCGCTGCGCGTCGGGCGTGATGAACGCGATCGCGGTGCCTGTCGGCAGCGCCTCCTTCCTCAGGTAAGAGGCGACGCCGCAGCGCGCGAGGTCGCGCTCGTAGAGCTCGCCGAAATCGTCCTTCCCGACGGCGCTGCAGAACGCGACGCTCGCGCCGAGGCGCGCGAGCAGCGTCGCCATGTTCGCGGCGGAGCCGCCGGGCTCGATCGAGGGATCCATCCCCTGGGCCCGCGCGAGGATCTCCTCGAAGCGATCGTCGGGCGGGAAGCTGCACACCCCCTTCTCGAGGCCGAGGGTCGCGAGCAGGGCGTCGTCAGCGCGCACGAGCACGTCCACGAGGGCGTTGTCGAGGGCGAAGACGTCAAGGCGCATGCCCGCGCGTGCTGCGCGCCCACATAAATAGCTATGCGCGGCGCTACTCCTCCTTCCCTTCCGCCTTCGCGAGCAGCGCGCGCGTGCGGCGCAGGTCCTTGAGGAACAGGTCCGCGTGGCGCAGCGCGTGCTCGCGCGAGAACTCCTGCGTCGGCGCGTCAGCGCAGCCCGCCTTGCGCGCCTCGTGCACGATGCGGTCCGACGCGGTGCGCTCGTCGCCGATGATCTTCCTCGCCGCGTTGAGCAGCGGGAGGTACTCTGGGTCGAAGCGCCTGATCTCGTCGCGCGAGAAGCGGTAGAGCCTGCGCACGTACCTGCGCAGCTGCCGGCTCTCGAAGCCCTCGTACGCGGACGCGCGCCAGAGCCTCTCGCGCACCGTGCTGTACGGCGGGATGAAGAGCATGTTGCCCTCGAGCCGGAACGCGTCGTCGACGCCGATGTCGAGCGGGGTCACGAGCGCGAAGTCCTGCTGGATCTTGCGCAGCGAGAACTTGACCATCGTGCTCACCGCGATCACGGTGCTCATCATCGTCATGTCGGGCGCGCGGTACTCGAGCGTGCCGAGCGGGTTGATCTTGAGCGGCCCCCAGTTGTACGAGAGTCGCTTCTCGGGCGAGAGGAGATCGCCCTCCTTGCCGGAGCGGCGCACGAGCAGCTCCCATTCCTCGTACCTGCCGTCCATCTCCGCGCGCAGGTCCGCGACAGTGTGGCGGTACGGGCCGAACGTCGAGAGCGCGGGATGCCTCGCGTACATGGAGTGGCGAAAGCCCGAGAGCGCGCCGTCGCCCTCGCGCACGATCATCCTCGCGTCCTTGCCCATGCGCCTGCCGCCGAGGTAGGGCGACGACTGCATGAGGCACGTGATCGCGGGCGTGGCCGCGGTGAGGAAGTTGTAGCTGTCGAGCAGCGTCCTGTTGAGCTTCGAGCGCGAGGTCACGCGCAGGCGCTTGTGCGAGTGGTCGAAGAGCCCGCGCGGGAGCGTATAGTGCTGGTGATAGCCGCAGCAGCGCATCCCGTTCTCGAAGTTCTCCCTCCCGAGCTGGCGGCGCAGCGTGAGGTAGCGCGGCGTCTTGTAGATGGAGATCGGATGGCTTCCCGGATAGGTCGCGTACGGGTAGAGCGCTTTGCCATCCTTCGCCGCGATCTCGGAGAGCCGCGTGAGGTTCTCGACCAGCTGCGCGCTCACGCTCTGGTGGCGGTGGTGCGGCATGCACAGCACCTCGACGACGCTGCGCATGGCCTCGGTCGTGACCTCGATGCCGCGCCGCTTCCCCTCCGCGATGAACGCCGCCGCGTCCGTGACGTCGCCGTTCCCGTCGAGCAGGAAGAGCTCGGTCTCGTAGCCGGTCTTCGAGCGCTTGAGCGGGCGCTCCCCCTTGCGCATCGGCAGGTGCAGGTGCGTGAGGCGCCTGATCCCCTCGACGACGCCCTTGCCGAGGTCCTCGACGGCCTCGAGCGTCTCCTCCCCGAGGTCCTCGACGGCCTCGAGCGCCTCCTTGCCGAGCCTTCCGGCTTCCTTGAGCGGATCGACCCCCATGCATGCGAGGTGTCCTCCGCCCATATAAAACCGCTCATTGCGCGGCGCACGCGGTGATGCGCGACGCGACGACCTGCGGCTTCCCGTCGTACGATCCCTTCTTGCCGCGCACCTCGACGCACTGCCCCTCGCGCACGCTCGCGTTGCCGTCGAAGAGCGCGACCTCGACCCTCGTGCGCGTGTCGAGCGTGAGCACCTGCATGGCCTCGGACGAGCGCACGCCGCTCACGGTCCCGCGCACGAGCGCAGGCGCGCCGTCCGCGAGCGCGCCGATGTCCTGCGTCTCCTCGGGCTCCATCGTCGCGAGCGCGAGCAGCAGCCCGATGATGCCGAGCGCCGAGACGGCGAGCGAGAGCGCGATGAGGGTGCGGTCGTGCATGGCTGTGCGAGGGGACAAGCACATTCAAGAGCATGCCGACTGATATCTCGGAGGCATTACGGATGGTGTGCGTCGTGCTGTACCATTCTATGCGCTCTATTGAACGTGACTTAGGGATAGCCGTACGAATCGTCATCCTGCTGAGCAGAACTTCGCGTGCCTCACCGATGCGGTTCACCAACAATTTTCTAATTAAAGAGGACTTCACCCATGCTCTATCTTGAGAGGTGATCTAAACACGAGCCTTAACGATCTAGGCGCGTACGTCATCGTCGCTGCGGTCTTTGTCAGCATCCTGTGGAAGATTCTGGGCGAGTAGATCCTACGCGACTAGAGGCGCGCAGCCCCTCTTTTTCTATTTCTTAACGGAGCTCGCATGCACAACCTATTTAAACGCCCCCGGGATGCTTGCGCACAGATGGCACGCAAGGGTGGGGTGCGCGGCAAGGCGGGAGCCAAGCCCGCGAAGACTGCAGGGGCTTCGGGCAAGTCCTCGTCCGCGATCGGCGAGTTCTCGTTCACGAGCACGGAGCAGATCGACGTCTCGAAGAACATCATCGACCAGGTCGTGGGCCAGGAGGAGGCGGTCGAGATCATCCGCAAGGCGAGCGAGCAGCGCCGCCACGTGCTCCTCATCGGCGAGCCGGGCACCGGCAAGAGCATGCTCGGCCTCGCGCTCGCGGAGATGCTCCCCAAGGAGAAGCTCGTCGACGTGCTCGCGTTCCCGAACCAGAACGACGAGAACCTGCCGCTCATCCGCACGGTCAAGGCCGGCGAGGGCAGGCGCATCATCATGCAGGCGCGCCTCTCGGGCGAGAACGTCTTCCGCAACCAGGGCCTGCTCATGCTCGTGCTCGCGATCATCGCGATGATCGTGCCGTGGTGGGTCTTCAGCTCCTACACGAAGGACTACGGCGCGAGCGTCGGCTCGATCATGTTCCTCGCGTTCTTCATCGGCGGCATGATCTTCCTCGCGCTCGCGATCCTGTTCATGAACCTCGGCAAGAAGATGGGCCAGGGCAAGGTCGCGGTGCCCAAGATCGTGGTCGACAACTACCACCGGCAGGACGCGCCGTTCTACGACGCGACGGGCGCGCACGCGGGAGCGCTGCTGGGCGACGTGCTCCACGACCCGTTCCAGTCGGGCGGCCTCGGCACGCCCGCGCACGAGCGCGTCGTCGCCGGCATGATGCACAAGGCGCACATGGGCGTGCTCTTCATCGACGAGATCGCGACGCTGCAGCCGCACACGCAGCAGGAGCTGCTGACAGCGATCCAGGAGGGCAAGTACGCGATCACGGGCCAGTCCGAGCGCTCGGCGGGCGCGATGGTGCGCACCGAGCCCGTGCCCTGCAGGTTCATCCTCATCGCGGCGGGCAACCTCGACACGATCCAGCACATGCACCCGGCGCTGCGCTCGCGCATCCGCGGCTACGGCTACGAGGTGTACATGAGCGAGACCATGATCGACACCGCGGACAACCGCATGAAGATCGCGCGCTTCGTCGCGCAGGAGGTCCGCAAGGACGGGCGCATCCCGCACTTCTCGCGCGCGGCTGCGGAGTACATCGTCAAGGAGGCGATGCGCCGCGCGAACCGCAAGGGCCACCTGACGCTGCGCCTGCGCGAGCTCGGCGGCCTCGTGCGCGCGGCGGGCGACCTCGCCACGTCCCGGGGCGCGAAGCTCGTCGAGCCCGAGCACATCGCGCTCGCGCGCAAGCTCGCGCGTCCGCTCGAGCAGCAGATCGCGGACAAGTACATCGAGCGCAAGAAGGAGTACGAGGTCATCCTGACCTCGGGCAAGATGACGGGCAGGGTCAACGGCCTCGCGGTCATCGGCTCGGGCAGCACCTTCTCTGGCATCATCCTGCCGATCGAGGCGCAGGTCACGCCCGGCGGCAAGTCGAGCGAGATCATCGCGACGGGCAAGCTCGGCGACATCGCGAAGGAGGCGGTCAAGAACGTGTCCGCGATCGTCAAGAAGTACTTCGGCGAGGACATCAAGGAGAAGTACGACATCCACGTCCAGTTCCTGCAGACCTACGAGGGCGTCGAGGGCGACTCGGCGTCGATCGCGGTCGCGATCACGATCATCAGCGCGCTCACCGACGTGCCGATCAAGCAGAACTACGCGGTGACGGGCAGCCTCTCCGTGCGCGGCGACGTGTTGCCCGTGGGCGGCGTCTCCGCGAAGGTGGAGGCCGCGATCGAGGCGGGCATCGAGAAGGTCATCGTGCCGTTCAGCAACGTCCAGGACATCGTGATCGACGACGCGAACCTCAAGCGCATCCAGGTCATCCCCGTGCGCACGATCCAGGACGTCGTCGAGGAGCTCATGGACTGGACGGGCAA
>JAJPEB010000068.1 GCA_023252315.1 Candidatus Woesearchaeota archaeon
GCTGGCTCGTCGCGCCCACCTCGAGCGTCCAGCCGATTTCTCTCGGTGCATTAAACACGCTCCCGATAACTATTGCTCCAAATACCAAGCTCACTAAGATAATCAATATCGTAGAAATAATCCACCAATTAGTCGGTTTCCATTTGCCCAGCAACACGAGCGACAAATAATAAATAACGAACAAAAATACGAATCCGATGGAGAGGAAAATTTTCCAAGCAAAAGCGTGCGCTGAAGATTGCACATTCACCCAGCAGTAAAATACAAAAATAAATGAGATAGGAAATACGATATATTGTTCTCTGAAAGCAGAAGTGTTTTTTGCTAAGAAAAAATGTACGATGAAGGTACAATACGCAAGTAGAACAATCCCCCAAAAAGCTACACTTATTCCATATCTAGGAAGCGGATCAATATTTGTCATCACATCTTGGAATGTAGGAATGAGCAAGTATGCCAAAACAGATATGAAAACCATCACCAAGACGAAGAACCCTTTCTCACTTTTTCTCTCATCAGCACGTATCTTTTGAAGAAGGTCTTCAAGCCACATAGGGACAGAACTAAAGGTATCTTTTATTCGCCTCAACAAGCCACATATGCACCAGCACATGCGTAGTGGGCGCTAGGGCACTTTTATAAAAACGCCCACACTCATTTAAAAATCGTCAAAAACAACCTTCTTTCTCTCCCCCCGTCAACAGAATGGGCCTGGCCGGATTCGAACCAGCGACCTCATGATCTTCAGTCACGCGCTCTCCCGCTGAGCTACAGGCCCCTAACGCTCCAGGTGCCCGAGGGTGGTTCTTAAAGCTTTTGCGCAGCCGCCAAGGAGAAAGCTCTTTAAAAGAGTACATACGCATGTGTACGGGGGGAACACGTGGGGGCACAGGCGAGCGCGACGCGAAGCTGGTTGCAGGGCTACAGGATAGAGGCGACGCTCTCGTCGAAGGATCACATCGACCTCGCGCGCGGCGCGGACGGCGAGCTCGGCGTCATCAAGTGGGCCCCCAGCCCCCGCGAACGCGAGCTGCTCACGCACGAGCGTGCGATCTACGCGACGATCCCTCCCCATGGGAATGTCCTCTCGCTCCTCTCCGCGAGCTCGACAGGGCTGCTGCTCGAGTGCATGCTCGGCGACTTCCGCTCCTGGTCGGGGCGCGACTACACGAACAGCGCGATCGTCGAGGCGGGAGCGCAGCTCTCGCAGGGGCTCGCGCACATGCACGCGAGCGGCATCTACCACGGCGACCTCAAGCCCGGCAACGTCCTCTGGAAGGATGGGGAAGGCACGATCGCGATCCCGCGCCAAGACGACAGGGACGCGTGGCGCAGCCTGCGCGACGACTACCTGGAGCTGCAGAGGCAGGGAGTGCGCGAGAGCGACCTCGTCGTCAAGCTCGCGGATTTCGGCGCGGCGACGATGCCCGGCACGCCCGGGTCCCTGTCAGGCCCGCACATGGGCACCCCGCGCTACATGAGCCCCGAGCAGGCGTGGGACGAGGCGATCGACTGCAGGAGCGACGTCTTCTCCTTCGGTCTCCTCCTCTACGGCCTCTTCACGGGCGTGCACGCGTACAACTCGACCTCCGACACGTCGTCGCTCAAAGACGTCGCGCGCATGGCGGTGCTGCCAAGGGCGCGCGAGCGCGATCACCCGCGCGCCGCGGCGACGCCTGCGGAGGAGGAGTACGGCGCGCTGATCCGCCGCATGATCGCGCAGTGCACGCGGCGCGACCCGATGGAGCGCCCCGACGCGCGCGGGATCGCGCGTTCGCTCCGTGAGGGAATCGACGGCATCGTCGAGCGCCACGGCCCGCGCTACGGCGGCATCCTTCCCGCGCAGGCGGGCAGCGGCTCGTATTCCTGGGCGGGCGCTCGCGCAGGACAGGCGCCCGGCACAGGCGAGCATCTGCCGATGTCCGCGCTGCGGCGAATCAACTGAGCGCAGGGGGAAAGGTTTTCAGGCGCTCTCCACGACCCATATCTTTATAACACCCCTGCGGTCCACGACATCCATGGCTACCGCGCCTCCAGCGCCGGCAGAGTTCCTCCAGGAGGTCACCTCGTTCGCCCAGCAGAAGGGCTTCGTGTGGGGTCCCTCCCCCGAGATCTACGGCGGGCTATCCGGCTTCTACGACTACGGGCCTCTCGGCAAGCTGCTCAAGAACAACGTCGAGAACGCGATCCGCGCGACGTTCCAGCGGCACGACTTCTGGGAGGTCGAGTGCCCGACGATCCTGCCGAGCAAGGTATGGGAGGCGTCGGGGCACGTGGGCGGCTTCCACGACCCGCTCATCGAGTGCACGAAGTGCAAGGCGCACTTCCGCGTCGACAAGCTCATCGAGGAGCTCTACCCCGACGAGCAGGTCGCGCCCGCGGACTACATGGCGTTCATCGAGCGCAAGGGCATCGTGTGCCCGAGCTGCCAGGGCAAGTTCGCGCGCGACATCAAGAAGCACAGCCTCATGATGAAGACGACGATCGGCCTCGACATCGTGGGCTACAACCGCCCCGAGACCGCGACGACGACGTACCTCCCGTTCCCGCGCTACTTCGAGTTCTTCCGCAAGAAGCTCCCCTTCGGCGTCTTCCAGATCGGCAAGGCGTACCGCAACGAGATCTCGCCGCGCCAGTTCATCCTGCGCATGCGCGAGTTCACGCAGGCCGAGGGCCAGCTCTTCATCTACGCGGACCAGAAGGGGGCGTTCGAGGGCATCGGGGAGGCGCTCGACGACGAGCTGCCGCTGTGGGACAACGCGCTGCAGGCGGATGGCAAGGAACCCTCGCCTATGCGCATGCGCGACGCGCTCGAGCGCAAGCACTTCCGCAACCAGGCGTACGCGTACACGGTGTGGCTCGCGTACCGGCTCTTCCGCAACGCGGGCGTGCCCGCGGACAGGATGCGCCTGCGCCAGCACGCGCCGGACGAGAAGGCGTTCTACGCCGACGACGCGTGGGACATCGAGGTGCGCCTCTCGAGCTTCGGCTGGACGGAGATGTGCGGCGTGCACGACCGCACGACGTACGACCTGACCCAGCACGGCAAGTTCAGCGGCAAGGACCTCTCCGTGTCGGACGAGACGCACAAGAAGGAGGTCCCGCACGTGCTCGAGATCGCGTTCGGCGTCGACCGCATCAGCTTCGCGCTCCTCGACATCTTCTACAACCCGCAGGACGTGAAGGAGGGCAAGACGACGTTCCACATCCCCGCGAGGCTCGCGCCGATCAAGGTCGCGGACTTCCCGCTCATGAAGAATGACGGCCTCGACGCGCTTGCGCGCGGCATCCACGACGGCCTGTCGGAGGCGTTCGTGTGCAGGTTCGACGCCGCGGGCTCGGTCGGGCGCAGGTACCTGCGCGCGTCCGAGGAGGGCACGCCGTACTGCGTGACCGTCGACTACGCGTCGAAGGAGGACGGCACGGTGACGCTGCGCGACCGCGACACGGAAGCGCAGGTGCGCCTGCACAAGGACAGGCTCGCGGAGACGATCTCGGCGCTGCTCGCGGGCAGGATGCAGTTCTCGGAGGCGGGCGTTCCCGTCACCGCAAAAGGCGCAGCGGAGTGAGCGCGCGCTTGGGCGCACGAGCCTGCCTCGGGCGGACCCTCGCGCTCACACGAACCTGACGATCGCCTTCGTGACCTTGTCCCGCTTGTCGAACTCCTTGTAGAGCTTGGGCGCGTCCTCGAGGGAGATGCGGTGCGACACGATCGCGCCCGGCCTCGCCTTCTTCGCCATGATGAGGTCGCGCAGCTGGTAGTGGTAGCTCTTGACCGGCGTCTGGCCCATGCCGATCGTCACGCCCTTGGACCAGAGCTCGCCGATGGGGAGCGCGATCTCGCCCTTCCTCTCCGCCGCGTCCTTCGCCCCGGGATCGTTGTGCGTGTAGACTCCGATGAGGCCCACCGTGCCCGTCGCGTTGATGACCTTCGCGATGTCCATGAGCACGCGGCTCGGCTCCGCCTTCTCCCCGTCGCGCCCGAAGGCCTGGTAGCCGACGGCGTCGATCGCGCACATGACGCCGGGCATCTTCTCCTCGCCCGGGCGCAGCGCCTGCTGGAGCTCCTTGTTCTTCCTGCGCAGCTCCACGATCTGCTCCGCGGGGTCGCCCTTCGTGAAGTCGATCGGGATCGCGCCTTGCCTCTTCGCGAGCGAGAGGCGCGCGCCGGACTTGTCCACAACGTAGATCTCGGCCGCCCCGCGCAGCGCGGCGCTGTGCGCCGCCAGCAGCCCGACAGGGCCCGCGCCGAAGATCGCGACGGTCGAGCCCGGCTGCACCATCGCGAGCTCGGTCGCGTGGAAGCCGGTCGGGAACACGTCGGAGAGGAGCAGGAAGTCGTCCTCCATGCCGTCGCCCGGCTTGCCCGGGAGCTTGAGGCACGCGAGATCCGCGTACGGCACGCGCAAGAGCTCCGCCTGCGCGCCGCGGTGCGGCCCCATCTGCGCGTAGCCGTACGCCGCGCCAGCGTTCGCGGGGTTCGTCGTGAGGCAGCCGCTCGTGAAGCCCCGGATGCAGTTGAGGCAGGAGCCGCACGGGATGTTGAACGGGATCACCACGCGATCGCCCTTCTTGACGAGGCGCACCGCGGGCCCGACGTCGAGCACGACGCCCATCGGCTCGTGGCCGAGCACCGTGCCCGGCTTCACGGCGGTGCGGCCCTCGTACATGTGCAGGTCGCTCCCGCAGATGCCGCTGCTCGTCATCCTCACGAGCGCGTCAGTGGGCTCCTCGATCCTCGCGTCGGGGACCTCCTCCACGCGCACGTCCTGCGGGCCCTTGTACACGAGCGCTCTCATCCGATGGGGGCGGGATCGCCCCGGCATAAATGATCCGTTGGGCTTGTGCGTATGCTGGAAAGAACATGCGCATCGGACGCGCCCCGGATGTGGATCACCGATGCCGAAAGCTTATAACGCGGCGCGTCATGCTCTCTCGCATGGACCAGATGATCAACGTCGACGCCACAACGCCCGCATACTACGTCGCTCCCGAGGGCGCAAGAGGCGCCATCGTCCTCATCCACGAGATCTGGGGCCTCAACGAGCACACGAAGGACGTGGCGCGCAGGCTCGGCGAGGAGGGCTACGCGGTGCTCGCGCCCGACGTGCTCGAGGACACGGGCATCACGCGCATGATCGACCCGAGCATCTTCAAGGAGATGGCGGACCCCGCGACGAGGAACGAGGCCCAGAAGCGCATGCGCGACGCGCTCGCGCCCATGCACGCGCCCGGCTTCGCGCAGCGCACGCTCGCGCGCCTGCTCGCCTGCCACGCGTTCCTGCAGGACGAGGAGTTCGAGCGCATCGCGGTCATGGGCTTCTGCTTCGGCGGCACGTACAGCTTCGCGCTCGCGGCGCACGCGCAGCTGCGCGCGGCGATCCCGTTCTACGGCCACCCCCCGTCCGAGGAGGACCTCGCGAGGGTCTCGTGCCCCGTGCTCGCGTTCTACGGCGCCAAGGACGAGAACCTGATGAGCGGACTGCCCGAGCTCGAGAGGCAGATGAAGGCGCACAAGAAGGACTTCACGGCGAAGGTGTACGAGGGCACCGGGCACGCGTTCTTCAACGACACGAACGAGATGATGTATAATGCGGACGCCGCGAAGGACGCGTGGAAGCGGGCGCTGGAGTTCCTGAAGAGGCACATGTAGCGGGAGGGCTGTGTGGTATCGCAAGCGCGGCCATCATCGAGCGGCAGTCGCGAGAGCACAGGAAAACCGGGGACGAGCAGGCAAAGAAACGTATAACTATGCCGGCATCCTCAGCAATATTTATAAGCCGACGGCCCGCACCGCGCCCTACAGAGAAGCCACCGAAGGCAATCGTGACAGGAGAATTCTCCCGAATTCTTATTGTGCGCGATTGCGCCTGGGTCCCCAGGATATCGCAGACGCGCTTCTCAGAGGAACAGCACATGACTACGTTCAAGGACATGGTGACAGACAACGACGTGCTCAAGGCCATCGCCGACCTCGGCTTCGAGGAGCCGACGGAGATCCAGGCCGCGACCATCCCGCTCGGGCTCGAGGGCAAGGACGTCATCGGGCAGGCGAAGACGGGCTCGGGCAAGACGTTCGCGTTCGGCATCCCGATCATGCACGCGCTCGCGGACGAGGACGGCGTGCAGGCGCTCATCCTCACGCCCACGCGCGAGCTGTGCCAGCAGGTCGCGAAGGAGCTGCGCAAGCTCGCGAAGTACACGCGCGCGAACATCACCGAGGTCTACGGCGGCGTCTCGATGAACCCGCAGATCGACGACCTCCAGGAGGCGCAGATCGTCGTCGGCACGCCCGGCAGGCTGCTCGACCACCTCGACCGAGGCACGCTCGACCTGGGCCGCGTCAAGATCCTCGTGCTCGACGAGGCTGACCGCATGCTCGACATGGGCTTCATCGAGGACGTGGAGCAGCTCGTGGCGGCGATCCCGTCCCAGCACCAGACGCTCCTCTTCTCGGCGACGATGCCGACGGAGATCAAGAACATCGCGTCTCGCTACATGACCGAGCCCGAGCACATCCGCACGACGTCGCACGTGGCCGACGAGCTGCTCCCGCAGTTCTTCTACGTGATCGACCGCACGATGAAGTTCAGCCTCCTCGTCCACCTCATCCGCGAGGAGAGGCCGACGAAGGGCATCATCTTCTGCGGCACGCGCAGGACCGCGGACGCGGTCGCGCGCAACCTGCTGCGCGAGCACATCAACGCGGAGCCGATCCACGGCGGCCTCTCGCAGGCGAAGCGCAACACGATCATCGAGCAGTTCGGCAAGGGCAAGGTGCACCTGCTCATCGCGACGGACGTCGCCGCGCGCGGGCTGCACATCCCCGACGTCACGCACGTCTTCAACTACGACGTGCCGATGGATCCCGAGAACTACATCCACCGCATCGGCCGCACCGCGCGCGCGGGCAAGGCAGGCAAGGCGATCACGCTGCTCGAGCAGCGCGACTTCCCGCTCTTCCAGGCGGTGCTCGACATCACGCACACCGAGCCCGAGGAGCTGCAGGCGGGCGACATCCGCCGCATCGGCTTCCGCCGCAACGACGACTCCGCGCCGCAGCGCGAGGGCGGCGGCTACCGTGGCGGCGGCGGGCGGCGCGAGGGCGGCGGCTTCGGCCGGGGACCCTCGCGCGAGGGAGGAGGAGGCGGGATGGGCCCGCGCTCGGGAGGGTTCTCCCGGGGCGGTGGCGGCGCCGCCGGCGACACGAGCTCGCAGCGCGAGGCGCGCAGGCGCAGGCGCATGGG
>JAJPEB010000069.1 GCA_023252315.1 Candidatus Woesearchaeota archaeon
TCACCATCGCGCGCTTCATCCTGCCCTCGACCAGCGTGTCGTCGAAGAAGCGGTACGTCATCTCGCGCAGGATCTTCCGGTCCGGCACCTCGCGCTGCGCCTGGATCGCGCTCCTCTTGCGCATGATCATGCGCAGGTTCGCCGCGATCCAGAAGTACGCCTTGAGCTTCACGACGAGCTTCCTCGGGTCGTAGAGGACGTGCGCGAGCTGCGTGAAGGCGAAGAGCGGCGCCACGCGCACGACGTTCTTCCACTCGTAGAAGAGGAGGAAGTTCATGATCTGGTTCTTCGTCCCGTTGAACACCGCGATCCTGTTGATGGCGCTCCCGGACTTCTTCGTGCCGCCGCCGTAGTGGAGCAGGAGCGAGTTCCTCGTGAGCACGACCTCGCCCCCGCGCAGCCTCGCGAGCCAGCCGAGGTACGTGTCCTCCGCGTACGCGAAGTACGTGCGGTCGAACGGCTCGGGGAACTCCTCCTTGCGGAACATGAGCGCGAGCCCCGCGACGTAGAAGGCGCGCATGACGCCCGTCTCGCGCTCCTTGCGCGTCTGCGGGCGGTGCAGCGTCTCGCCGCACAGGTTCATCGCGATCGTGAGGTGCTGCCTTGTGTAGAGGTCCATGACCAGGCTCTCGTCCGCGAGGTCGGGCGCGAGCGATCCCGCGACGAGCGTGCGCTCCCCGCCTGCGAGGAAGTCCCGGAGCAGCTTCTCGAGCCAGTCCGGCCTCGCCTGCGTGTCGTTGTTGAGCAGGACGACGAACTCGCCCCTCGCCGCGCGCACGCCGACATTGTTGCCCTCCGCGAAGCCAAGGTTCTCCGCGCACTCGACGATCACGAGCGTTCCCTGCGCGATCTCCTTCGCGTATCTCCCGCGCACGAGCGCGACGGAGCCGTCGGACGAGCCGTTGTCGACGAGGATGGTCTCGAAGCGCCGCTCGGTCTGCGCGCGCAGGGAATCGATGCACGCCTCGAGGAACCGCTTGCCGTTGTAGTTGAGCACGATGACGGAGACGAGGGGATCGCGCCTTGCCGGCTTCGTCGCTGCTCGCGGGGGCATCCCGTGGCGACGCCATCTTCGGTATATATGGCTATGCGTGGCCATCCTGATGCCGAGGAGGAATGCTTATAATTCGCGTTCCGCTCCCCTGCCCATGTCAGCCAGGACGAGCGCGAGGGGCTCCCCACGGGACGGGGCGAGGGACGCAGATGCGGGGAAGGGCGGCACGAGGACCGAGATGGGCGTCGGATTCCTCGAGCATATCCTCGAGGACAACCACATCGAGCCCGAGGCGTTCTATTCGCTCGTGGACTCGCTGCGCTCGCTCGACTACATCGGGGAGGTGCGCCCGCGGATCCAGTACCGCACGGGCGGAGTCGGGCTCGAGTGCGACTACCGGGGCAGCGAGGTGATCTCGTCGCCCACGAGCAGCAGCGAGCGGGAGCGCGCGGCGGCGCAGGCGGCCCACGCGGTCTACGGCAGGATAGGCGACGATATAGGAAAGACGTTCATGCAGGTAACCGCGGGCTACCGCGCGTCGCTCCCCTACGCCTCCGTCTCCTTGGGGAGGGGGAGGATCACCGTCATGCTCAGGGAGCCCGGTCGCCGATCGCCTCGTCATAGACGCGCTTGAGCAGCGCGTTGCGCGCGCGGATCGAGTACTCGCCCTCCTCGACCTTCCTGAGCGCAGCCGCAGACATCCGCGCGCGCAGCCCCGCGTCATCCGCGAGCGTCGCTATCGCATCCATGATCGCGCGCACGCGCCTCTCGTCGGGCTCCTCGATCTCGCGCATGAAGCGCGCGGTGCCCCAGACCGGCATCCCGTACGCGCCGTAGTACTGCGCGCCCGCATGCGGCGGGACGATGAGGCCCGCGTCGCTGCCGACGATGCGCGCGTTCTCCCACACGTCCGTCGCGATCACGGGCAGCCCGTAGCTCATCGCCTCGAGGTGCGCGACGCCGGGCGTGTGGTGCGCGACCCCGACGAAGATGTCCGCCTCGCGGTAGAGCCGCTCGAGCTCCTCGCGCGGGATCAGGTCCTCGACGATGCGCAGCCCGGGCACCCGCGCGTAGCGCGCCTTGACGTCGGGAGGGACGTAGCAGCGCACGGTCATCTCGACGTCGTCGCGGCGCTCGCGCAGCCGCCTGAACGCCTCCATGGCCTCGGGGCCGCCCTTGATCGCGAAGTCCTTGACGAGGTTCGACGAGCCCACGAAGAGCAGGCGCACCGTGCCGTCCGGCGTACGGGGAGCTGCGCGCGGCTTCGCGCGGATCGCGAGCGGCACGGTCAGCACCTTGCGCGCGATCTCGTCTTGCGGGAAGCAGCGCAGCATCACCTCGCTCGCGGCGCGCGTCCACGGGATGATGCGCCTGCAGTAGGGCGACGCGAGCGTCCTCGCGATCGCGCCCTTGCGGCGCTCGAAGCGGCGCATGTCGTAGCCCGTGAACGTCGAGGGGAACTCCATGTCGACCACCCACGGCTCGGGGCGCAGGCACAGGTAGCCCGTGCTGTAGAGCAGGTCGTGGGGCGCGAACGCCTTCCTCTTGTAGAGATGGTCGCGCACGCGCACGGTGTCGACCGCGCGCGCGACGTAGTTGAACGCGATGTCCTTGACCGTCGGGTTGTTGTAGAACGCGCGCATCGACTGGTTGAGCTTCGCGTCGTCGACGGCGTAGGCGTAGCCGTCCGGCGGGTGGTCGATGATCTCCCGGTAGAGCGAGTGGAGCTTGGGGACGTAGGAATAGAAAGCGACGGTGCGCGTGGGGGGTGCGTCGTAAGCCTCGCTGCGCTCGCCGCCATCGCCCCGCTCGCGGTCCTTTTCCGCGCCCGTGTGGGCGCCGCTCCCCGACGGGGCCAACCCCCTCGGCGCCATGTCATGCGACCTCGATCGCTCGCCCTTAAGGGCGGTGGCGGACACTTGCGACGCACCCCTTACTCCTTGCTGTGCTGCACGTACCATGCGACGGTCCTCTTGAGGCCCTCCTCGATGCCGATCTCGGGCTCCCATCCGAGCACCCTCTTCATCTTCGTCGTGTCGCAGTTGCGCCGCTGCTGGCCCTCGGGCTTGCCCGTGTCCCACACGACGCGCGGGCGCTTGCCCGTGATCGAGAGGAGCATGTCGACGAGCTCCCTGATCGTGACCTCGCGCGACGTGCCGATGTTGACGGGATCCGCGGCGGCGTACCTCTCCGCGGTCAGCATGATCCCGCGCGCGAGGTCCTCGACGTACACGAACGCGCGGCTCTGGTTGCCCGATCCCCAGACGACGAGCGGGTCCTCGCCCGACATGATGCGGTGGATGAGCCCTGGGATGACGTGGCTCGTCTTGGGGTCCATGTCGTCGCGGGGCCCGTACGCGTTGTAGAGGCGCGCGATCGCGATGCGCATGCCGAACTCCCTCGCGTACTGCATCGAGAGGTACTCCTCCATGCGCTTCGCCATGCCGTAGCCCTCGTTCGTGCGCTCGGGGAGGTCCTTGAACCCCTCCTCCTCGGGCGTCGGGATCGTCGCGTCGTGGGGATAGACGCAGGCGGAGCTCGTCGTGAGGAAGATGGGCGTTGCCGCCTTGCGCGCGGCCTCGATGACGTTCATGAACATGTGCATGTTGTCCCGGAAGAGCGTCGCGTGGTGCGCGATGTTGTACTGGATGCCGCCCACGTGCGCCGCGAGGTGCAGCACGGTGTCCTGGCCCTCGACCGCGCGCTCGCAGAACGCGGGGTCCTTGAGATTGCCCGTGAGCAGGCGCATGTGGGGGAGCGCGCGCGAGAGGAACTCGGGCGACTGCCTCGTGCTCGTGCCCGTGACGCGCGCTCGCTCCGCGATGAGCATCTCGACGAGATGGCTCCCGATGAAGCCGCTCGCGCCCGTGACGAGGACCTTCCTGCCAGCCCAGAAACCGCCTTCGCCGCCTTCCCCGACCATGCTCGCACGAGGCGCCGTGGGCTTATATGCGTTGCGCAAGGGCGGCGGCGCTCATCCGGCACGCGCGGGCAGCAGGCGCCTCCCCGCGACCACGAGAGGATTCCTGCGAGCGCGAGGGGGCCTGCGCGCAGGACCGCATCGCCCACGCCCGCGGTCAGAGAGATCGAGATCGCGAGGGCCGCGGCGGCGATGAGCGCCATGCCGAGGATCGTCGCGCCGGCCGAAGCGACACGCCGCCATGCGGTACCGTTTCCCATGAGGGGAGGAGGCAGCGACGGTACTTAACCTCTGCGGCCCGTGCCGCCCCGCGCGCAGCCCTCGCGCAAGGCAGCTCACAGCCCCTTCGACCTGAAGAACTCCCCGAACGTCGCGATCACGTAGTCGACCATCTCGGGCGTCATCTCCGGATGGCAGCCGACGTAGAAGCCGTGGTGGTCGATCCACTTCGCGACGGGATACTTCTCCTCGATGTCCTGCCCGAAGAGCTGCCGGTAGTAGGGCTGGTCGAGCAGGCTCACCATCTGGCGCGTCTCGATCATGCGCTCTTCCAGGAAGTACGTGAGCTCCTCGCGCGTGAAGCCTGCGCCCTCCCTGATGACGAGCGGGAACATCATGTACGCGTGGTCGCGCTCGTCGTCCTTCTTGCGCGGCAGCTGCAGGTGGCGCTCCCACCGCGCGAGCCCATCGAGCAGCCTGCGCGCGTTCTCGCGGCGCACCTGCATGTTCGCGGGCGCGTCCTCGAGCTGGCCGACGCCGAGCGCGGCCTCCATCTCCGTCATGCGGTAGCTGTAGCCCATGCGCACGAAGCGGAAGCGGCGCGAGATGACCTCCTTGAGGTCTTCCCCGTGCTTGCCCTTGTCGTCGTCCATCGAGAGGTAGATGCTGTCGCGCCCGTGGTTCGCGAGGCTGCGCAGCATGATCGCGATGCCCCGGTCGTTCGTGGTCGTGAGGCCGCCGACACCCGTCACCATGATGTGGCACGCGTACGTCGAGAAGCAACCGATGTCGCCGAAGCTGCCGACGCTCTTCCCCCTGTACGAGGAGAACATCGTCTCGCACGAGTCCTCGATGACGCGAAGCCCGCGCTTCGCCGCGATCTCCATGATCGGGCCCATGTCCGCAGGCTGCCCGTAGAGGTGCACGACCATGATCGCGCGCGTGCGCGGCGTGATGTGGCGCTCGATCTGCGCGGGGTCGATGTTGTACGTGAGCGGGTCGACGTCGACGAAGACGGGCCTCATGCCGTTCTGCAGGATCACGTTGCTGCTCGCGATGAACGTGACCGCGGGGCAGAGCATCTCGTCGCCGTCCTCCCAGCCGTGGATCTCCCGCAGCGCCGCGATCGCGATCTGCAGCGAGCTCGTCCCGCTGTTCGTGAGCACGCAGTGCCTGCAGCCGTGCTCGCGCGCGAACCCCTGCTCGAGGCGCCTGCTGAAGGGGCCGTACGTGAGGCGGCTGCTCTCGAGCACCTCGCGCACGTAGCCCTTCTCGCGCTCGCTCACGCGCACCGCGCCGACGCCGATCTGCTCCTTAGGTACGAATGCCATGCGGGGGTCACCTGAACTTGTAGTCCGTGCCGTCCTTGAGCGCAGCGATGTCCGCCGCGACCATGATCCTCACGAGCTCCTTGAAGCGCACAGTGGGCTCCCAGCCGAGCTCGCGCCTCGCCTTGCCCGCGTCGCCGATGAGCAGGTCCACTTCCGTGGGCCTGAGGTAGCGCGGGTCGATCTCGACGACGGCCTTTCCCGTCCTCTTGTCCACGCCCTGCTCCTGCGCGCCCTTGCCGCGCCACGCGAGCGCGATGCCCGCGCACGCGAACGCCTCCTCGCACAGCTCGCGCACGGAGTGCGTCTCGCCCGTCGCGATGACGTAGTCCTCGGGACGCTCGCGCTGGAGCATGCGCCACATCGCGTCGACGTAGTCGGGCGCGTAGCCCCAGTCGCGCTTCGCGTCGAGGTTGCCGAGGTAGAGGCGCTCCTGCTTGCCCGCCGCGATCATCGCGACCGCGCGCGTGACCTTCCTCGTGACGAACGTGCCGCCCCTGCGCGGGCTCTCGTGGTTGAAGAGGATGCCGTTGCACGCGAACAGCCCGTACGCCTCGCGGTAGTTCCTCGTGATCCAGAACGCGTACACCTTCGCGGCACCGTACGGGCTTCGCGGGTAGAAGGGCGTCGTCTCGCGCTGGGGCGTCTCCTGCACGAGCCCGAACATCTCGCTGCTGCTCGCCTGGTAGAAGCGCGTCTGCGGGCTGTGCTTGCGCACGGCCTCGAGGATGTGCAGCGCGGACACGCCCGTCGCCTCCGCGGTGTACGCGGGGATCTCGAAGCTCACCTTGACGTGGCTCTGCGCGCCGAGGTTGTAGAGCTCGTCGGGCTGGATCTCGCGGATGAGCGTGCCGAGGCTGCCCGCGTCCGCGATGTCGCCGTAGTGGAGGATGAGGCGCTGCCCGCGCTCGTGCGGGTCCTGGAAGAGGTGCTCGATGCGGTCCGTGTTGAACGTGCTCGCGCGCCGGATGACGCCGTGCACGAGGTAGCCCTTCTGGAGGAGGAGCTCCGCGAGATAGCTGCCGTCCTGGCCCGTGATGCCCGTGACGAGCGCGACCTTGGGCGTGGCCTTCGCTGGGGATTTCGGTGACCTGGGCAAGATGCTCCCTCGCGGCGGGAGTGCCGCAGGAGGTTTTTAAGGCTGTTGCTCTATTGCGCTTTCTCTCCATGCTAACGTTTCGAGGTGCGCTGCCTTGGAGTCTGACAGGAGAGACCCCGATTCATGCAGGGGTCTCGACGTAAATCCTGCGAGGGACGAGCAGTAAAAACTCCGCAGCGCACTGGCTTTTCATCTCGCCATCTTCCACGCCAGCGCGTACGGCACGACCAGCGCCACCGCCGCGAGCGCCGCGAGCAGCAGCACGGCCGCGTACGAGATCGCCTGCAGCGCGGCGTCTCCTCCGGCAGGCGCGTACGCGTCGATCGTGGCGGCGGGGTTCGCCCAGCGCAGCGAGTAGAAGTAGAAGTTGTCCGTGAGCGGCGCGTCGCGCTTCACCTCCGCGGGAAATTGGGCGTCGAACGCGTAGAGCTCGTAGCGCTGCCCCTGCGCGCCGCCCACGCTCGCCACCATGGCGCCTCCCGACGCGAGCGCGTTCTGCACGAGCTGGCCGTCGAGGTAGGTCATGTCCTGCGTGATCTTGTCAGGCCCCCAGCCGCAGTCCCCGCTCGCGCAGC
>JAJPEB010000070.1 GCA_023252315.1 Candidatus Woesearchaeota archaeon
CGCGCTCAAGAAGCTCACCGAGAAGACGGAGACGGACATCGACGACATCATCGTCCAGATCGCGAGCAGGCCGCTCTTCTACCTCATCCTCGTGGGCGGGCTCTTCCTCTCGCTCAACCAGCTCACCGTCCTCAACCCCTACAGGGGCATGATCGACGGCTCCTTCTACGTGCTCATCGTGCTCATCGTCTCGTGGATGGTCTCGCGCGTCTTCGCGCTGCTCACGACGCGCTGGTTCCAGGCGAAGGCGAACGTGCAGGGCTCCCCGCGCCTGCTCAACATCATCGCGGGCGTCATCATCTACATCTTCGCGATCATCATCGTCCTCTCGCACTTCCAGGTCGAGATCACGCCGTTCGTGGCGGCGCTCGGCGTCGGCGGCCTCGCGGTCGGCCTCGCGCTGCAGGACACGCTCAGCAACGTCTTCGCAGGGCTGCACATCATCTCGGACGAGCCCGTGCGCGTGCACGACATGGTCGAGATACAGGGGGAGAACATCGTCGGCGTCGTGCACGACATCGGCTGGCGCTCGACGAGGATCAGGACGATGCGCAACAACATCGTCATCATCCCGAACTCGAAGCTCGCGAACAGCGTCATCACGAACTACCACATGCCCGAGCACAGCCTCAGGACTCCCGTCGAGTGCGGCGTCGACTACAGCCAGGATCTCGAGCGCGTCGAGCGCATCGCGATCGAGGTGGCGTCGCAGGTGCAGAAGGAGATCGCGGGCGCGAACAAGTCCCACCAGCCCACCGTGCGCTTCCACACGTTCGCGGACAGCAACGTCAACTTCAGGATCTGGCTCGGCATCAGCAGGTACGAGGACAAGTTCCGCATCGAGCACGAGTTCATCAAGCGCCTGCACACGCGCTTCGCGAAGGAGGGCATCGAGATCTCCTGGCCCGTGCGCAAGGTGTACCACATGGGCGCGCCCCCGCAAGCTCCTGCACCTGCCACGCCCGAGCCTGAGCCCTCGGCGCAGCGCCGTATGCCGGCGAAGGACGGCGGGCCCGCGTAGGCCGAGAACGCCCCCGCCCTATTTCCCACTCACGCTCATTCTCTCCCTTCCTTCCCCCGGATGGCTATCGCCGCACGCGCATCCGCACGGCATTCGCCGCGGTCTCGGGCACGCGCGAGAGCAGCGTGCGCACGTCCGCACGGAGCACGGGGTGCGCCGCGTCCGGCGCGATCTCGCATAGCGGCGCGAGCGCGAAGCGGCGCAGGTGCATGCGCGGATGCGGGACCTTGAGATCCTCCTCATCGAGCACGAGATCGCCGTAGAGCAGGATATCGATATCGATCGCGCGCGGCCCGCAGGGAAACGAGGGGACCCGCCCCAGCTCCTGCTCGATGCGTTTCGCGAGCGCGAGCAGCCCGCGCGCAGGGAGCGCGGTGCGCAGCGCGATCGCGCAGTTGAGGAACGGGGGCTGGTCGGCGTGCCCCTCGGGCTGCGTCTCGTAGAGCGACGATCGCGAGAGGATCTCGCACCGCTCGGAGAGGGACTCTATCGCACGCGCGATCGTGCGCTCACGATCGCCGAGGTTCGCGCCGAGCCCGAGGTACGCGACGGTCCCCCGCTGCGTCATCGCTCCCTCGCCACGCGCACCTCGACGCCGACCTCGCGCGCGCCGTGCCTGCGCGCGGCGTCGGGCTTGCGCAGGAGCACGCGCACGCCGCGCACGGCGTCCATGCGCGAGAGCAGGCGCCGCGCGATCTCGTGCGCGAGCGTCTCGAGCAGGCGGAACTCGCGCGAGAGCGCGGCCTCGCGCGCGATCGCGATCGCGTCCGTGTAGCTCGCGGTGCGCGAGAGGTCGTCGTCGCGTGCCGCTGCGCCCGTGTCCACCTCGAGGTCGAGGTCGAGCGTGAGCTGCTGCGCGTGCGCCCTCTCCTGCTCCCCGACGCCGATCCTGCAGGGGAGCGTAGCCTCGCGCACGATGACGGTTCCAGTGCCGATGCCTGCGCCCGCGCCGCAGCCGTCGCTCATGCGCGCCTCACCGCGTCCGCGAGCGCGAGCGCGCGGCGCGTCTGCGCGACGTCGTGCGCGCGCACGATGTGCGCGCCCTCCATCGCGGCGATGACTGCCGCCGCGAGCGAGCCCTCCAGGCGCTCGTGCGCGGGAGCGTCGCCCGCGAGCGCGCCGATGAACGACTTGCGCGACGCGCCCACGAGGAGCGGGCAGCCCGGCACGCGCAGCTCGCGCAGGCGCTTGAGCAGCGCGAGGTTGAGCGAGCGTCTTGCCGAAGCCGATGCCGGGGTCCACGATGACGCCGCGCACGCCGCCATCCCTCGCGGCCGCCGCGCGCTCGGCGAGGAAGCGCCGTACCTCCTCGACGACGTCGCCGTAGCTCGGGCGCTCCTGCATGCGCTTTGGCGTGCCCTGCATGTGCATGACGACGACGCCCGCGCCGTGGCCTGCCGCGATCTCGATCATCGCGGGGTCGCGCAGGCCGGAGATGTCGTTCACGATGCAGGCCCCGGCCTCGAGCGCCTTGCGCGCGACCTCGGGCTTGCACGTGTCGATGCTGACGGGGACCGCGACGTCGCGCGCGATCGCCTCGATGACGGGGAGCACGCGGC
The DNA here is from genome assembly GCA_023252315.1 of Candidatus Woesearchaeota archaeon. Classification (GTDB taxonomy): domain Archaea; phylum Nanobdellota; class Nanobdellia; order Woesearchaeales; family UBA525; genus UBA525. Next base: position 2,581 of record JAJPEB010000070.1, read on the forward strand.
GCAGCTCCTCCTGCGCGCTCACAGGATCGCTTCCCGGGCGCGAGCTCTCGCCGCCGATGTCGACGATGTCTGCCCCTTCCCGCACGAGGCGCCTCGCGTGCGCGATCGCGTCGCTAGGACTCAGGTATCTCCCGCCGTCGGAGAAGCTGTCGGGCGTGACGTTGAGCACCCCCATGACGAGCGTGCGCTCGAACGAGAGCGCGTGCGCGCCGCACCTGATCGGGTCCATGGCGCGCGGGGCGAGGGGCGGGTTTTTCAGGATTTCCCCTCGTTCCCCAGGGGGGAGCTCAGATGAAGAAGCCGTAGACGCGCGCGACCGTGAAGTTGAGCGCGATGCCGATGAGCGTGTGGAGCATGTAGCGCCCGCTGAACGTGCCGGAGAGGATGCCCGCCGCGACGGAGATCACGTAGAAGACGAGGACCGGGAGCAGCAGGCTCGGCATCGCGAGCGCGAGATAGCCGACGAGGATGGCGACGGGGACCTGCAGCCACACGAAGGCGAACCTCCCCGGGCGGGGGAGCATGTACGCGACGGTGAGCGCGATCGCGCCCGCGAGGGTGTTCTCGCCCGAGCGCGCGAGGATGACCATGAAGATGGGCGTGAGGTCGAAGCCGGGCATGTGCAGCAGCCATGTGCCGAGCGCAGACAGCGCGAAGTTCGCGACGGCGAGGGCGACGATGAGCCACATGCGGCGTGCGGGGTGCCGTGTCGTTTAAAGGGCTTTGGTGCGGGATGGCCCCTCTTCCCTTTCCTCTTTTCTCGTCGTTCTTTCCTTCTTTCCTGAAGCCCCCGCTCTTCTTTCATTTCGTCTTTCCTTGCTCTCCTGCACTTCTCTGGGATGCTGCCTTGGCGTAGGCCAGGAGAGGCCGCGATTCGTGCAGCGGCCTCGACATAAGACCGCGGAATGCAGTGAGCTAGAAGCGCCGCAGCATCCTGTCCGTAAGAAGAATTCCCGATTCTCTCACTCTTCCTGTCTCTTCTCTACTTCTTCTCGGCCGTCTGCTCCCGGAACCCCATCTCCCTGCGCTTGCGGTTGTACCTGATCGCCTGGCGGTGCGTGCTGTCGCGGATGCGGCGCAAGAGCAGCATCATGCGCGACATCTTGTCGAAGCGGCGCGGCGCCTCCTCGCCCGGCAGGTACAGCTCCTCCTCGCGCTTCGCGAGCCCGACGATGGGAAGCTTCAGGCCGAGCTCGCCCAGCGCGCGCAGCGCCGCCGCGAGCTGCCCAGCGCCCCCGTCCACGATCACGAGCCCCGGCATCTCGGAGCCTTCCTCGAGCACGCGCGCGTACCTGCGCCGCACTGCCTCGTGCATCGACGCGAAGTCGTCGTTTCTCCCGGTCACGTCGCGGATCAGGAAGCGCCGGTAGCCCTGCCCGTCGGGCATCCCGTACGTCCAGCGTGTCATGCCGGCGACGATGTGCTCGCGCCCGAGATTCGAGATGTCGAAGCACTCGATCGCCGCGGGCACGCTCGGCAGGTTGAGCGCGTCCTGCACCGCGACGAGCGCGTCCTCGCTCTCCTCGAGGTTCTTGAGCGCGAGGCGCGCGAGCGCGGCCTTCTCGCCCTGCTGCGGGAGCGTGAGCGCGACCTTGGCCCCCTTGAGACGCGCGAGGTAGCCCTCGAGCGCCTCGTGCTCGGCGCCATCCTCCCACAGCGGCTCGCTCACGACGATCTCCGAGGGTATCGGCCGCGTCGCGTAGTATTGCTTCACGAAGGTCTGGAAGATCCCCTCCTCGTCGTCGAAGCGGAACTCGCGCTTGCCCGAGAGCACGCCCTTGTCGATCGAGAAGAGCGCGAAGCGCGCGCGCAGGCCCGTGCGCTTGAGCGCGATGATGTCCTGGTCGTGGCGCTTGACGAGGTCCACCTTCTGCCGCTCGTGCAGGATCTCGATCGCGTCGATGCGCCGCTTCGCTTCCAGCGCCGCTTCGTACCTGCGCTCCTTCGCGGCCTGCGCCATCTCGCCGCCCAGGCGCACGAGCACGTCCTTCGTGTGGCCCTTGAGGAACTCCTCGGCGCCGCGCACCTGCGCCGCGTACTGCTCCTCGCTCGCGTAGCCCGCGCATGGCGCCGTGCACAGCCCGAGGTGGTAGTTGAGGCACGGCCGCTTGGGCATCGTCTTGCACGTGCGCAGCTGGAAGAGGCGCTGGGTAAGCGCCATGACCTGGTTGCGCGCGCCGCCGTCGACGTAGGGGCCGAAGGCCTTGCCCTTGCGCGAGGGCGCGCGCGTCGAGAGCAGGCGCGGGAAGGAGTCCGCCGTGAGCGCGATGTACGCGTAGGTCTTCCCGTCCTTGAGGCTCACGTTGTACTTGGGCGCGTGCTTCTTGATGAGGCGGTTCTCGAGCAGGAGCGCCTCGACCTCGTTGTCGACGATGATGTGCTCGATCTCCGCGATGTGGCGCACGAGGATCGCGGTCTTCGGGGAGTGCGGGCCCGCGCCGAAGTACGACGACACGCGCGAGCGCAGCGACTTCGCCTTGCCGATGTAGATGATCGTCCCCTCCCTGTCCTTGAAGAGGTAGACGCCGGGCTCGCGGGGGAGCGTCGAGGGATCGCGCATGGCGCACGGTGTGGCGGGACGGCTTTTGAATGTTCCGTCGGGAGATGGCCTGTCGGGGGGCTTCGCGCCAAGGGTTTTAAGCGGCGGCGCGCTCCCACGGCCATGGACCTGTATCTCGTCGGGAAGCTGGGGGAGGAGCGCCAGGAGCTGCGCAACACGTACTGCGTGACGCACGGCGGGCTGCTCGTGCCGCACCCGACGTACTTCTTCTCGGATAGCTTCCGCGCAGGGAACTCCATCGCGGGGCTGCTCGAATGGAAGGAGATCACGAGAAGGGAGTTCAGGGAGTACCTCGAGAGGTATGTCGAGGAGGGCGTCGCGGTCGTCAGCGAGATCCTGCGCATCGTCGATATCGATCATCAGGGGGCATATCTTCCGGAGTCACGCAGGTTCCTCAACAGCAAGGCGCTCTCCGGGCTGCGCGAATCGCTGTATGCGGCGGCGCTTCCCAGCTACAAGAGAAACGCGAGGGGGTTCGTGCGCGAGTGGGACGAGCTCGACGGCAAGTACCAGGCGTTCTACGGGCGCCTCGCGCGCGAGCAGCGTACCCCGCCCGCCGAGGAGCCGCGCCTTCCGGGTATAGAGGAGCTCGGGCTGCGCCTGCGCGACGAGTGAGGGGGCGGAGCGGGCGTCGCTATCCTTCGAGCCGCCGCGTCGCCTGCGCACCGTAGATGCGCGTGCGCAGCTCGGGCCCGGGGGCTTTCCCCACGTACGAGGCTATCATCAGCATCGCAGGCCCGTAGAGCTGCGGCGCGTCGTAGTATCTCTCCGGGCTCGGGTATGCCGAGCGCAGCGCGAGCATCCGCTCGAACGATATGTCGCCGAGCACCGCTACCGTCGCGAGCCCCCTGAGCGCTGCGCTGCGCGACGCCTCTCGCGGTCCGCCCGTGAGCCTCGCGTGGCACTCCTCGAACCTCTCGAAGACCTCTGCGAACCGCTCAGGACACGATGCTGCGACGCCGCAGAGCGCGTCCGCGAGTTCCCCGAGATCGACGTCTCCGCTCCTGGTCTTGGAGAGGAATCGGAGGAGATCGTCGACGTCCATGCTCGGCAGATGAGGGGCGGGGTTATATCCCTATCGTGCCCTGCGCCTACTTCCCGTACGCGAACGTCGCCTCTTTCCCGTCCTCGAGCACCCCGACCACGCGGCCGTTGCCGCGCGAGTCGATCCTCACGCGCGCGGTCCAGGAGGAATTCAGGCGCACGTCGCCCGTGCCCTCGGGGATGTAGTAGCGCTCGATGCCGTACACGACCTCCTCCCCGCCGCGCCAGTCGTCGCCTTGCGCCTCGCCGCGGATGAAGAGCCCGCCCGCGGGCGGCTCGTGCGTGACGCCTGTCGGCACGGCGATGGGGTCGTCCGAGAGCGCGACGTAGACGGTGTCGCCGTACGAGAGGTTGCCGTCGGACGGCAGCGCGCTCGCGTTGAGCGAGGAGATGTCGTAGCGCAGGGTGAGGTACTCTCCCGCGAGGAGATCGGTCGGGTCGACGGGCTCGAGGCGCAGCTGCACCTCCCTGCCCGTGAGCGAGGGGATCGCCGCGTACGCCCAGAACGCGAGCAGCACCACGAGGATGCCGCCCAGGACCGCCACGAGCCTGCGTTCCATCGTCACTTCCTCCTCGCCGCGGCCTTCGCGGCGGGGACCGCCATCGCGCCGAGGATCCTCCTGCGCGCCTTCTCGAGCGAGACCGCGAGCAGGATCAGGATGAGGCCCGTCACGATGAAGAAGACGCCGCCGCCGAGCCTGTCCCAGAAGAACTCGACGTAGCGCGTGACGATGTCGACGCCGAAGAAGAGCAGCGACAGGTTGACGAGGTATGCGTCGCGGCGCGCGAGCCCGAGCCAGGCCGCGCCTACGAGCAGCGCGAGGAAGGCGGCGTTCATGAGCAGCGAGAGCGGGGTGAAGAGCGGCTCGTCCTCGTAGCCGTAGGACGCGTTCACGTGCGGGTG
>JAJPEB010000071.1 GCA_023252315.1 Candidatus Woesearchaeota archaeon
GGCCTCTCGGACGTCGCCCGCTGGTACATCGGTGGGTTGCTCACCCACGCCGCCGCGATCCTGGCGTTCGCGGCGCCGACGACGAACTCGTACAAGCGGCTCGTGCCCGGCTACGAGGCGCCGGTCAACCTCGCGTACTCGAAGCGCAACCGCAGCGCGATCTGCCGCATCCCGATCGGCTCGAAGTCGCCCAAGGCCACGCGCATCGAGTTCCGCGCCGCGGACCCGACGGCGAACCCGTACCTCGCGTTCGCGGCGATGCTCATGGCGGGCCTCGACGGCGTGCGCAACAGGATCATGCCACCCGACATGGTGACGGGCAACCTCTACGAGTTCAGCAGGGAGGAGCTCGCGGAGAAGGGGATCAGGAACACGCCCAAGTCGCTGCGCGAGGCGCTCGACGCGCTCAAGAAGGACCACCAGTTCCTCCTCGACGGCGGCGTCTTCACCCAGGACGTGATCGACACCTGGATCGCGCTCAAGGAGGAGGAGATCGAGCACGTGGAGACGAGGCCGCATCCTGCGGAGTTCGGGCTGTACTACAGCGCGTGATGATTTTTTCTTCTTTTTCTCTTTCCTCGCCCGAGCGAAGCAATCAGACGGGCGAAGATGGGCCTGAGCGCGCCGGCCCTCTCGACGCGAGCGGCCTGACGATGTGCCTGGTGACGAGATAGGCAGTGCAGTACACGAGATCGGAAAGCACGATGCCTGCGATCGTGCCGAGCCATGTCCTGTACGGGTGCTGGCCCTGTGCATGGCCTGCTGCGAGATACTGCCCGAGGCCAGTGAAGAATGGCCGCACGACATAGTCGATCCCTTCCGCGAGCCAGCAGTCCTTGACGATCTCCGACGCCGCTCTCACCGCCCCCTGCGCGTCACCGTCATCCTTACGATACTCCCGGTGCATGAGGCCGTAGAACGCGAGCGTCTCGAGACCCCATTCCGTGACTCCGCCCGCGGTCGAAGCCCATTTGGCGCTCTGAGTGAGCGTGCGCACGAGGTAGTTCACTCCCGTCGTTACGGGAGGGACGAAGGGAACAGTCGCGAGCTTCGTAGACGCTTCGACACGGCCCCATCTCTTGAGCGACTCGCGCACAGCGGGCCAGCGCAGCGACTCTCGCAGGATTTCTGCACCGTTCGGAGGATGGCGCGCTACCCGCTCCTCGAGATTTCCTTCCATCAGCGCACGTTACCTGAATCGCGTTAAAAAGATTTCCAAAATAAACCACTATTTAGTAGTTTCAAATCGAAGGCAATGCGTGGCTTCCGCATCTCTCCGCTACACCTAGGCGGAAGACGAGAACCGGGCCCGGGAGGATTCGAACCCCCGACCTACTGCTTAGAAGGCAGTCGCTCTGTCCAAGCTGAGCTACGGGCCCGTGCGCTCGGCAGCCCCGGCGAGCTTCTTAAGCTTTGCCGTCGGAGCTTCCCCCTCGCGGCGCCTGCGCAACCGCTTTAAAGAACGACGTACTCCCGCGGCCATGTCCAGCGAGGGAGGCGTGGTGTACAGGGGAGGCATCTGGCGCTGGAGGAGAGCGCAGCAGGAGGCGCTCCAGCGCGAGCGCAGGGGGCGGCTCGCGGGCGCGTTGCCCCCTGCCTGGACGCCAAGCCCGCAGGAGGAGGCGCGCATGCGCTACGATTTCCCCGCCTTCTCGATGGGCGACGAGGACTACCGCGAGATCTCGATAGGCGCGGTGCTCCCCTCGTCCGCCCTCTGGAACTCCTCGCACCGCCAGCGGCTGCCAAGAGAGTACCTGCACCTGTGCGATCTGAGGGGCGTAGGCGACCAGATCGTGGTCAAGGCGAGCTGCGACATCTCGGCCTTCGCCGCCGTCGAGAGGTATGCGGACGTGTTCTCGGGCGAGCGCATCGAGGCGCCCTATCTCCTCTCGGGCACGAAGCTCTCGTACGATCTCGGCAAGCTCTCTCGCGACGCGAAGCGGCTGCCGAGCTCGCGCCTCGTGTCGCTGCTCGCGGACAGGAGCGAGATGGGCGCGGAGGAGGGCCTCACGATCGAGCGCGAGCGCCTCACGTTCGGCAAGCTCATGCGCCAGGACAGGCGCGCATGCTACACGGAGGCGCTCGTCACGACCTCCGATCGCAGGCACGGGCTCTTCTACCGCTCGAATCCCGACGACGGCGCCACGGTCGAGCTCTTCTGCGAGGATCTCGACGACCCGCGCGATCTCGAGGCCGCGATCGCGCTCACGCCCGAGCGGATGAACGACCGCCGCGTGGGCTACGCGTTCGCGAGCGCGCGGAAATGCCTGCTCGACGCCATCCCCTACAGGCCCGCGTGAGCGCTACTGCGCTTGCGCCCGCAGCAGCTCCGTCATCAGCCGCACGCCGAACGCCGTGCCCGAGCCGCTGGGCGTGAAGTAGATCTCGCGCCCGCTCGCCCACGCGACGCCCGCGATGTCGAGGTGCGCCCAGGGGACGCTGCCCGCGAACTGCTTGAGGAACATCGCGCCTGCGATCGTGCCCGCGAGGCGGGGGATACCCACGTTCTTCACGTCGGCGACGGACGACTTGATGTCCTTCTCGTACTCGTCCCACAGCGGCAGCTGCCACACGCGCTCGCCCGACGCGAGCGAGGCCGCGCGCACCGCGTCGATCGCCTTCTCGTCGTTGCCGAGGAGCCCCGCCGCGACGTCGCCGAGCGCGACCACGCACGCGCCCGTGAGCGTCGCGAGATCGACCATGATGTCCGGCGCGTACGCCGCCGCGTGGTGCAGCGCGTCCGCGAGGACGACGCGGCCCTCAGCGTCCGTGTTGTCGACCTCGATGGTCTTGCCCGACTTCGTGCGCACGATGTCGCCCGGCTTGTACGAGCGCCCGTCGGGCATGTTCTCCGCGAGCGCCATCACGCCGACGACGCGCACGGGAAGCCTGAGCCTCGCCGCGTTGCGCACCGCGCCGAGCACTGCCGCGGCCCCCGACATGTCGAACTTCATCTCGCCCATGCGGTCCGCGGGCTTGATGCTGATGCCGCCCGTGTCGAACGTGATTCCCTTGCCGACGAGCGCGATAGTGCGCTTCGCGCCCTTGGGGAAGTACTCGATCGTGATGAGCCGCGGCTCGTTGGGGGATCCCTTGCCGACCGCGAGGATGCCGCCGTAGCCCTGCTTCTCGAGCTGCTTGCGGTCGAGCACCTTGCACGGGAGCTTCTCCGCCCTGCACACCTGCATCGCCTCGCGCGCGAACCCCTCGGGCGTGAGGTCGCACGAGGGCGTGTTCTGCAGGTCGCGCACGAGGTTACACGACTCCGCGATCGTGCGCCCGATCTCGACGCCGTTGCGCACGCCCAGGCCCGAGCGCTCGGACACGACCGTGATCGACTCGACCGCCTTGATCTCGTCGACCTTCACCGTCTTGTAGCGCGTGAACTGGTACGTGCTGAGCATCGCGCCTTCCGCCACCGCCTGGCCCACCGCCTGCGCGTCGAGCTCCATCGGGGCCTCGATCGCGATGTGCTTCGCGCCGAGATCGCGCAGCCGCAGCGCCGCAGCGCCCGCGCCCTCGCGCACCGCGCCCGCGCTCACGTCCGCGCGCTTGCCGAGCCCCACGAGCATGCAGAAGCGCGGTGACGCCGCCTGCGTCTCGACGAAGAGCTCGCCGCGCTTGCCCGAGAACTCCTTGCGCTCGCGCGCGAGTCCCGCGTTGCGCCCGAGCTTTGCCCCGAAGCGCATCTCGGCCTCGCTGCGCTCCTCGTACGTGAAGAGCGCGACGCCGTCGTGCTTGCCGGTGAAGATGTCCTGCGTGTTGAATGCGACGTTCATGGCCCACCACCCTCTGCTCCCGCTCGCCGCGGGGCCCATGCTGCTGCTGTGATCAGTATCCCACTTCGACGTCGCGCTGCTCGTCGAGGCATTGGATGAACGCGTACGCGCCGAACGCGGCGACCGCGCCCTCCGCAGCGCCCGTGAGCGCCTGCTTGTACTCCCTGTTCGCGACGTCGCCGGCCGCGTACACGCCCGGCACGTTCGTCTGCGACTTCGCGTCGATGATGATCTCCTGGCGCCCGTTGCGCGCGACGCCGATCTGCGCCGCGAGCTCGGACTGGATGACCTGCCCGATCTCGACGAAGACGCCCTGCACCGCGAGGACCTGGGAGCCCCTGTGCTCGCGCGAGAGGCGCACGCCCTCGACCCCGTCCTTGCCCAGGATCTCCTCGACCTGCGCGTTGTAGATGATCTCGATCTTGTCGCTCTCCTCGAGCCGCCTGCGGTTGATCGGCTCCGCGCGCATCTGGTCCTTGCGCACGATGACGTAGACCTTGCTCGCGAACTCCTTGACGAGGTTCGCGGCGAGCGCGGCGCTGTCGCCCCCACCCACGATGCAGACGGGGATATCCCGGTAGAACGCGGCATCGCACGTCGCGCAGTAGCTCACGCCCTTGCCCGCGAGGTGCTCCTCGTTCTTCGCGTCGAGCTTCTTGTGCTTGGCTCCCATCGCGAGGATCAGCGTGCGCGCGTGGTACGTCGCCTCGCCAGTCTTGACCTCGAACGCGCGCCGCTTGGGCTCGCCGTCGTGGAGGATCTTGACCGACGTCACCCATTCGTTGCGCACGGGCACCTTGAGGTTGTCCATGTGCTCCTTGAACTTCATCATGAGGTCGAGGCCCGAGATGCTCGCGTAGCCCGGATAGTTCTCGACGTTGTGCGACTCGTTGAGCAGCCCGCCCACGACCTCGCCGAGCACGAGGACCTTGAGGTTGAAGCGCGCCGCGTAGATCGCAGCGGCCATGCCCGCGCTCCCCGCGCCGATGATGACGGTGTCGTAGCTCTCCTGCATGCGACGACGGCGAGGGGGGCTGCTTTTAAATTTTCTCCTGAGTCTAGTCCCTGAACGGGTGCGCCGCATGAAGTGCCGAGGGCGAGCCACAGGCGTGCAGAGAGAGAGAGAAGAAAGAGAGGAAAAGGAGGAGGATCGGAAAGGAGGATGTCCCGACGCTCAGATCTGCGAGAGGTCCGAGTCGATGCCGTCGAGGTCGCTCATGCTCGCGTTGTCCATGGCGTCGAGATCGCGGACCTGCCTGTCGAGCCCGTTCACGTCGACCTGCGCGGTCCCGCTCGCCTTGACTCCCGCGTCCGCGCCGCTTCCCGTGCCCGTGCGCGCGCATCCGACGATGGCGATCGCGAGCAGCGCGAGCACGGCGAGCGCGAGCAGCGGCGAGGGGCGCCGCGAGCGCGGCGCCGCATGCGCATGGGCCGTGTTCATGCGCTCACCCCCGCCGACGCGTTCGCGCCAGCGTCGAGGATGCCCGTGCCGATGCCGAGGCGCGCGGTCGCGTTCGCCGCGGCGTCGCCGGCGAGCTTCACGCTCAGGGAGCGGATCTCCTGCAGGATCTCGCGCACGAGCGCCACCGCGTCCGCGAAGTCCTGGCGCGAGGCCTTTGCCGCCGCCTGGAAGTCCGCGAGCGCCTGGGCATTCACGTCTCCCGACCTCGCAGCGTCGTACTTCGCCTGCGCGTCCGCGTAGGCCTGCGCCGACGCGTCGAGCTTCGCATCGAACTGCGCGAGCAGGCTATCGAGGCGCGTCACGTCGGCGCCCTTCGACTCCAGCTCGTCGCGCACGGAGGCGAGGCGCGCCCTGAGCGCATGGAGCGTGTCCGTACCCTCGTCCGCCTTCTCCGTCACGAGCCTCGCGCTGACCGCGAGCGTGATGCGGCGCGTCTCCTTGAGCGCGTCGTTGAGCGAGTCCCTCGCCTGCTCGAGCTGCGCGCGCGTCGCGTTGTCCGGGAGCGCGTTGATCGTGACGACCTGCGCCTCGACGTTGCCGCGCACGCTGTCGATGTCCGCCTTGAGGCTCGCCTTGAGCGTGTCGTTCGCGACGTTCGCGTCGACGTAGGTGTCGAGCGCGTCGAGGTGGCTCGTTATCTTGGCGGCCGCCGATATCAGGAAGTCCTTCGCGGTCGCGCTGAAGTTCTCGCGCGCCTGCACGCAGTCGTCCGATTCGCTGCTCTTGCAGGCGTTGAGCTGGCCTCTCACGGAGAGCAGCTTGCCGCGCAGGTCCGCGTACGCGTCCTTCGCGTCGCGAAACTCCTGCCTGCGCTCCTTGTAGTCGTCGCGCGCCTGCTTCATGTCCTCGAGGCGCGCACGCAGCGCGTCCCTGAACTCGCCGCGCACCGTGGCGTTGCCCATCCTCGCGCCCCCGCCCAGGCCGAGGCCGATCCCTTCGCCGGATCCGCGACCGCTCCCGTTGCGCTCGTGCTCGGTCTCGTTCTCGGGCCCAGAGCCGCCGATGCCCACGGTGACGCCAGCATGGACGCCTCCGGTCTCAGGGCCTCCCCGCTCTGCGATCGCCGCCGCGGGGACGATGCTCCCCACGAGTATCGCCGCCACGAGCAGCGACATCATCTTCGTTGCGTTCTCCATTCGGTATCCCTCCATTCTCCGGTACGCCCCTGCGGAGCGCCCCGCCAGTATCGTATGCTTGCCCGCAGGCGCACGGATGCGTCCCGGCGCAGATTCCCCACGCGACCTTCCTTATAAGGATGCTTTCGCCTACGCCTCATGAACCCTTTACGAGGCCGCATGACGCTTCACGGGCGAGGAAAACGGGCGCTTGCGCGGGCATAGGACGCTGCGCGCGGCAGGTTTTTATAGTGTGGGTGCGGCTCGCAGCGCATGCGGGTGTGGCTGTTCCTGCTCCTCCTCTTCCTCTCGCCCTGCGCGCTCGCGGCGACCATCAGGGGCGGGGTGTACGATCTCGGGCTCGACGCTGTGCATGACGCGGTCGTGAGCATCACGACGCAGCCCGCGCAGCGCGACGTCGCGAAGGACGGCACGTACTCGTTCACGGCGCCCCCGGGCGCCTACGCGCAGGCCACGTGGACGCTGGGCCCCGGCGGGGGTGCTGCTGCGATACTAGTGGCGCCGTCCGG
>JAJPEB010000072.1 GCA_023252315.1 Candidatus Woesearchaeota archaeon
TTGCCCGATTCCGTGCCGAAGCAGCTCTCATGGCTCCGCTCAGCGGGGTTCTCGGATGCGAGATGCGTCTGGGCGCACATGAACTACGCAGTCATCGTCGCAAGGAGATAGATGCCCCCTCGGCAACAGTTCTTTCCCTCCTCATCGCGCAGGCTCAGACGGGAATAACTTCGTCATCGGGGACGGGCTGCGGGATGCGACGCTCTTCTTAAGGGTTGACCTATGATGCAGCGCTGCGGAGATCGACTGCGCGTACCGCGCAGGCTTTACGAAAATCCACCTGCATGAATCGGTGGATTTTCTGTGTTGCTCCAAGGCAGCGCTGCGGTCGCGTGGCCCGGGAAGGTGCAAGAGAACCGGGGATATCTAGAGAGCTCCGGGGAGCGAGAAGAAGAGCAGGGATCTATCCGCCTGCCGTGATGACCTGCTGCTCGAGGCTGCTGTCGCGGTACACGGTGATGCCCTTGCAGCCGAGCTTCCATGCGAGCAGGAAGCCGTCCTCGAGATCCTTCACGCTCGCGTTCGAGGGGAAGTTGATCGTCTTGCTGATCGCGCCGTCGACGTGCTTCTGGAACGCCGCCTGGATCCTGATGTGCCACTCGGGCGGGATCTGCTGCGCGGTCTTGAACACTCGCTTGATCTCGTCGGGCAGGTCGTCGCTGTGCAGCACCATGCCGCGCTTTCCCGCCTTGCGCACCGCGTCCTTGTCGAGGTCCTCGACCGCGCGCTCGAAGTAGGGGTTGAGGTAGAGCAGGTCGCCGCCGCCCGCCACGGTGCGGCTGTACGCGAGCGCGTAGTTGGGCTCGATCCCGGAGGACACGTTCGCGATGAGGCTCGTCGTTCCCGTGGGCGCGATGCCGGTGAGTCCGCTGTTGCGCATGCGCTTGCCGCGGCGCTCGTGGTCGCTGCCGCGCCAGAGCAGGAACGCGCCGCGCTCCTGCGCGAGCTCCTCCGACGCCTTGCGCGCCTCGTCCGAGATCGCGGACATGATCCGCTCGGCGAGCTGCTCCGCCTCCTCGCTGTCGTACGGCACGCGCAGAGCGTAGAGCGCGTCCGCGAAGCCCATGACGCCGAGGCCGATCCTGCGCGTGGCCTTCGCCATCTTCTCCACTTCCTTCACGGGGTAGTTGTTGATGTCGATCGCGTTGTCGAGGAAGCGCACCGCGCGAGCGACGATGCGGCGCAGCTTCGCGATGTCGAGCTCGCGCCCCTCGTCGCCGTCCTTGAGGCACGCCGCGAGGTTGACGCTCCCCTCGTTGCAGCTCTCGTAGGGCATGAGCGGCTGCTCGCCGCACGCGCTCGTCGTCTCGATGGACCCCGCGCCCTTGCAGGGGTTCGCGGCGTTCATGCGGTCGATGAAGAGCACGCCAGGGTCCCCGCAGCGCCAGCTCACCGCGAGGATGCTGTCGAACACGACGCGCGCGGAGAGGCTGCCCCACTTCTTGCCGGTGCGCGGGTTCACGAGGTCGTACTCGCCCCCCTTCTCGAGCGCGTCCATGAACGCGTCCGTGACCGCGACGCTGAGGTTGAAGTTCTGCATCGTGCGCGTGAGCTTGAGGTTGATGAAGTCGAGGATGTCGGGGTGGTCGACGCGCAGCACGCCCATGTTCGCGCCCTGCCTGCGCCCCGACTGCTTGATGGCGTTCATCGCCGCCTCGAAGATGCGCATGAACGCGATCGGCCCCGCGGCGACGCCGCCGAGCCCGTCCGCGATGTCGCCGCGCGGCCTGATCCTGCTGAAGCTGAAGCCCGTGCCGCCGCCGTTCTTCTGCACGAGCGCCGCCTGGCGCAGCGCCGCGAAGATCGCGTCGACGTCGTCGGGGAGCGGGATCGCGAAGCACGAGCTGAGCTGGCGCGTCGTGCCCGCGTTCATGAGCACCGGGCTCGAGGGGAGGAACTCGAGGTTGGCCATGAGCCTGTAGAAGCCGCGCGCGGCCGCCTTGGGGTCCGCGTTGTACTTGAGCTCCGCCATCGCGACCGCATCGGCCACGCGCCAGAAGAGCTCGCTTGGCGTCTCGAGGATGTCGCCTTGCGCGTCGCGCTGCAGGTAGCGCTGCTCGAGGAGCTTGAGCGCGTTGAGGTCGAGGTCCATCTCGTCGACCTTGCCGCCGGTGAGCTCCGCCTTCTGGGCGCGCAGCCTCGCGCGCTCGTTGCGGTAGAGGATGTACGCCTTCGCGACGTCGAGGAGCTTGAGCTCGAGCAGCGCGGTCTCGACGCGGTCCTGCACGTCCTCGACGGTCGGCATGCGCTCGTCGAAGTCCTCGTTGAGCTTCCTCACCACGAGCGCCTTCACGCGCTCCGCGTCCTTCTCGTCGGGCTCGCGCACCGCCTCCATCGCCTTGAGGACCGCCTGCATGATCTTGTGCTCGTTGAAGAGCACGCGCTTGCCCGAGCGCTTGACGATGTAGCTGATGCTGTTCTCCGGCATGCGGGGCCGTGGACGGGGCGCCTTCTTATGCGTTATGGAAACCCGGCTCTCGTCGGGAGGGAGTGGATAGGCATATGAGTGCAAGAAACCTATTTAGCGTGGGCGCGCATCCCGGCTCCCCTATGGCAGACTCCCACCTCGTCGCGATCGTGAGCGACTTCCACGCGCACGGCGCCGGGGAGGCCGCCCTCGAGTACGCGCTCTCGCGCGGGGCACGCGAGGTGCGCCACAACGGGGACCGCAGCATCGACCCCGATTTCTCGGCGACGGGAGGGCGCAACCTCCTGCGCGACGCGAAGAACCAGGCGAAGGAGCGGGGCGGGGACTACCGCGAGGCCGAGGCGCTGCTGTGGGATGGGCCTGATCGGGACACGCTCGTCTCGCAGTGGCTCGGCATCCTCGAGCCGACCGTGCGCCTGCACCGCCACGCCGAGGACCTCGTGCTCGCGGGAAGGCTGCCGCAGATGCTCGACACGGGCGGCAACGACGCGGACAAGGACCACCGCCTCCTCACGGCGTACTGGGCGCGCGAGCGCGCGACGGGACAGGCGCGCGGCCCCTCGCTTCTCGACGTGACGCAAGGCTCGTTCGCGTACCGCACGATCGGCGGCGTCGAGGCGCGCAGGGTCGGCCCCACGCTCGAGCTGCTCATCCCCTACACCGAGGACAAGGACGACAAGACCCTTGCCTTCTACGCCAACGCCGCGGCCGCGGCCACGGCCGCGAACCGCGACGCGAGCGCGATCGTCATCCTGGCGCACCAGCCGCCCGACGAGAGGCTGCGCAAGGAGTCCCGCAACGGCTGGTTCAGGGAGCTCTACGGCGCGGTCCGCTCCTCGACGCGCGAGGGCGTGGAGATGGTCCACGTGTCTGGCCACGCGCACAAGATCCCCCCGCCCTACGTGTTCGAGGACACGGGAGCGCTGCTCGTGCCCGCAGGCTACGGGAAGGCGGAAGGGCTGCAGCGCGTCGTCCTGATCGATTACGCGGACCCGCTCGGGGCGCGCTCCTACGTGGACGTGAGGTTCAACCGGAAGGGGCTCGTGAGTCCCGGGACGGAAGGGAGATTCTAGGGCCTGGCGGCGGTCACGAGCGTCCCGTGCTCGGCCTCGCCGAGGATCGCCTCGCTCAGCACGCCAGGCTTCATGCCGTTGAGGATGCGCGTCGACACGCCCTCGCGCACGCCGCTGAGCGCTTCCGAGAGCGTGCGCTGCATGCCGCCGGTCACGTCGACGTAGCCCGCGGAGCCTATGCCCTTCACGAGCGCCGCAGCGCTCTCCGGCGTGATCCTGGGCAGCAGGCGCGCATGCGGATTCTCCTTCGGGTTCTCGTCGTAGATGCCGTCGATGCCGATCGCGATGATCGAGAGCGTCGCGCGCAGCCTCGCCGCGAGGTAGGGGGAGATGTGGTCGGACGAGAGGATCGCGACGCCCTGCGAGAGGTCCATCGAGGGGAACGCCTGCACGACGGGGACGAACCCGTGCGCGAGCATGCGCTCGAGCGCGTCGAGCGGCTTCTCGACGATCACGCCGTTGTCCGTGATCGCGCCGATGGGCGGGTGCGAGATCGCGGGGACGCGGTGCTCGAGCAGCGCCGCGATGAGCCGCGCGTTGAGTTCTGTGAGCGAGCGCGCGAGCAGCGCCGTGCCGAACACCTTCCTCTCGTGCATCCTCGGCGAGTTGATCTCGTGCTCCTTCGCGATCGGGTGCCCGTAGGAGCCCATGCCGTGCGTGATGATGAGCGAGAAATCCTTGCGGCTCCACGCGCGCTTGAGCTCCTGCACGACGAGATGGATCGCCTCCGCGTTGATGCGCGGCGTGTCCTCGTCGCGCGGCGTGAGCAGCGAGCCGCCCAGGCGCAGGACGTAGAGCTCCTTTTCCGCGGCCATGGAGGAAGGGAGGCTCCTCGCGTTTATATTTCCAGCGCTTCTTATTTAAATCAACCATATGCCCAATATGACCATTTTGGCATGGCCGTTGGGGGGCGGACGCGGGCCCTGCGCTGACGCGGGAGCGCGCGGCCCCCAGGAGCACTGGGGCACGATTGGGTTAAAAAAGGAGCCCTTCTTCCGCCGCATATGCTTACGAGCGCCCTCTTCTCCGACCTCAACGGCACGCTCACCAGGTATGACACCATGCCTGATCTCGCGCAGCGCGCCTCTGCGGAGCGGTACGCGAGCGCGCACGCCATCTTCCTCGACCAGACGAGCGGGCTCATCTCCCCGGAGGAGTCGATCCGGCAAGTGGCGCGGCTCACGGAGGGCCTCACGCTCAAGGACGCCATCGACTACTCGTCGCGGCTCAAGTACGTCGACGGTTTCGACGAGCTCATAAGCGCGCTGCACGGCAGCGGCACGGCGCTCGTGCTCAACTCGACAGGCTACTCCGTCACATTCTACGCGATGCGCCACTCCCTCAACGCAGCGCATCGCAGGAGGGGCGACGAGGTGCTCCACGGGTGGATCGGCAACTCGCTCCTGTTCGCGGATGGCAGCGAGCTCCTCGGCGAGGAGATGCTCGAGGATCTCGTGGGCCGCTACCTCTCGGGCAAAGGCGGCGCCCAGGGCGACCTCGCGCGCTACACGGCCACAGGGGAGGTCGATATCCGCATCGCCAGGGAGGCCGACAAGTTCACGCACCTCGAGCGGTACAAGGAGGAGCATTTCCCGGACATGGCGTGGCAGTGCGTGAGCGCGATGGGCGACAGCTACACGGACAACGCGATGCTGCTCGGTGTCGCGCAGAGAGGGGGGAGAGGGATCGCGTTCAACTTCAACCCGATGCTCGAGCGGCGCCTGCGCTCCGCGAGCGGCAGCCAGGACCGCATCTTCTTCATCGAGAAGAAAGCGGAATACTCGAATCTCGCCCAGGTCTCCCTCGTGCTCGACATAGGGAACCCCTAGCGGTACGCGCACGCCGCGCAATGCCCCGCGATCCGGCATCGCCCCAGGTCCGCCTGCGCGCAGCACGTACTCGGCGTGCGCTCGCCGACGATGAACTCCGCGCCCGTGAACGACGCGCACCAGCAGTCGGCGTCCGACGCGCACGCGGTCTGCGGGCCCGTGTCCGTCATGTTCTCGACCGGGCGAGGCTGCGCGCACGCGGCGAGCGAGAGGAGGAGGGCGATGGCCGCGAGCGTCGCGATGCGCATGGGGCTTTCCGGGACGCGGGGTTCTTATGGGTTGCGGAGGCGCAGCGGCTGCTTGTCGGATTTTCCTGGCGGTCGCGTGGCGCCCAGAGAGGTGCAGGAAATCCGGGAGAAAGGACGAGGAAAAGAAAAGGGAAAAGGACGATCTCAGCGCTTCGCCGTCGGGTCGATCTCGCACGCCTCGCCGTCGCAGAACTTCTCCGTGACCTCGTGCGTGTCGCCGTTGAAGTTGATCTTGTGCATCGGCGTGACCTTCGCAACCATCTCCTCGTACTGCTGCTTCGTCACGGGGATGTACGGCGCCTGCTCGTAGCCGTGCTCGCGCTTGGGCAGGAAGCTCACGCCCTTGAGGCGCGCCTCGTACAGCTCGAGCGCGTAGCGGATCTCCTTCGCCTCCCTCGGCGAGAACGAGATCGTGACGCTCACCTGGTTGTCCGCCCAGAACTGCTGGATCTGCGCCGCGTTCTCGAGCTGCTCCCACATGCTGACCTCGTCCGCGCTGCGCTCGAAGTACTCCTCCTTCACGGGGAACGAGACGACCCACGTCGTGTGGGTGTACTTGTCCTTCTCGACGGGGTAGTTCTCCTTGCGCAGGATGTCGAGCAGCGGGCTGCCCTCGGCGATGCGCACGTTGCGGATGTAGTACTGCGAGAGCGGGTAGTGGATGCCGGGCGTCACGCCGCAGAGCAGCGAGACGGTGCCGCTCGGCTTCACGCTCGTCATCTTGACGGAGCGCGGCACGCCGAACCACTCGGAGTAGACCGCGTCCCAGCGCCGCAGGCGCTCGTAGCCCTTCGACGCCGTCGAGATCATCGTGCGCCTGCCGAACTTGCCGAATGCCTGCACGATGCCGCTCATGCTGCAGCCGATCCTGCGGTTGCGCGTGATGACGCCGTTCGTGCGCGGGTTGTGCGTCATGACGAGCGTGACGGTCTTCGCGTAGAGGTACGCGTACTTGAGCGTCTCGATCCACTCCTCGGCGGAGTCGTGGTTGCTCGGGTACGTCTCGACGAGGCAGCACAGCTCGTACGGCTCGAGCGTCTGCTCGAGGCACGGGTTGCCGCCGCGCGCGCGCGCGTCCCTGTCGTCGGGCGCGTCGCCCATGCGCGAGAAGCGCTGCGCGTTCTCGAGCCACTCGTAGCCGGGCTCGCCGTTGCGCGCCGTGCGCTCGGCGACGTTCGCGTAGTCCATG
>JAJPEB010000073.1 GCA_023252315.1 Candidatus Woesearchaeota archaeon
GTTATTAAGGTTTCGCGCGACGACGAAGTCGAGAGCCCGCCTGTATTTCCCGATTCCCTGCACCTCATTGTGATCGCCATCTCCCAAACCTTCAAATAACTCGCCAGCTTCCCCGCGACAGGGACGCACCATGCACAAGAACGCCGCGCTCTTCGGGATCGTGCTCGCGGGCATGCTGCTCGCGGCGGGCCTCGCGTCCGCGGACACCTATTCCCTCGTCGACAAGAAGTACCTCCCCCTCACGACGGTCTACGATACCGTGAGGAACGAGAACGAGCCCATCACTGGCTATTCTTTCGAGCAGCTCAACCAGCTCATGTGGACGTCGCCGGGCTTCCTGCGCTGGAACGACGGGCAGCGGGTGTGCGAGAGCATGCAGGTCATGTTCGGCAAGATGAGCGGCAGGTGCGCGAACCTTCCCGTGCACGTCATCCCCTCCGAGCCGCAGCGGACGTACGTGGCTCCCGTCTTCTCGTCGGGCGAGACCGCCACGGTACAGCCCCTGCAGCCGACGCCGCTGCCCGTCACGCATGCGCCCATCACGATCCCGGGCCTGCGCACGAGCGGCATCGTGGTCGTAGGCCCCGCCTATCCTCCCTACGGGCGCATCTACAGCCCCTACGGGGCGATGCCCTGGGCATACTGGAGCTGAGCCTCTCGCTCCGGGCGCCGGGGCTGCACGCGCAACCTTTAAAAGCCTCTCCGGAGCACACCCCCGCAATGGCACGCACGAAGCGCACGAAAGCGCCTCTCTCGTCCTCGGATTCCGAGAAGCGCCGCAAGCGCATGGTGGCGGGGTTCGGTGTCTTCATGGTCCTGCTCATGGTCGCATCGATCGCGGGCGTGATCGAGTACAATCCCTCCTCGACCACGAGGATGACGTACGGCGACCACACGTTCTCGCTCGAGCAGCGCGCCGACGGCAGCAGCATCCTCGTGACGCAGCTCAACGGGCAGCGCGTCGAGTTCCAGAACCTCCCCGTCCAGGTCGGCACGCTCAGCGTGGATCCGGCAGCGGTCACGCTCCTGCGCGAGGCGAAGCAGGTCGCGCTCGTGGCCGACCCGTCGATGGGCGTCGAGGACGCCGGCATCGTCGACTACGCGCGCCTGCAGCTCGCGCTCGCGATCCCCTCGAGCGTGAGCGCGATCTCGCACGCGGATCCGCGCTACAGGCTCCCCGTGCTCGATTGCGCGCAGGCGAGCGCGCAGATGCCGGTCGTGCTCTTCCAGATCGCGAACGGGACCAACGCGAGCGCAGGTGTCACGACGCAGGGCTACTGCGTGCTCGTGCGCGGCGGGCAGCAGGACATCCTCAACCTCAAGGACAGGCTCATCTTCGAGTACTACGGCATCCTGAACAACGGACAGGTCGCGGACGGATAGCGCGATGGCAGAGGGGAGCGAGCAGGCGCAGGAGGAGGGCCCCGCGAACGCGTGGAAGTTCTTCGTCGCGCTCGGCATCGTCGTGCTCGCGGTCGTCGGCTTCTCGGTCTACCAGTCGTACTCCGCGAAGAGGGCCGCCGAGCACAACCGGTTCAACGGCTTCGACTTCACGCCCGTCGAGGGGGGCCTGTGGGCGGTGCAGGTGCAGGAGAAGGGGCAGCCGTACGTGATCCCGTTCTACTACCACCCCCGCGACACGACCGACGTGGTCGTGCACCAGGGCGTGCTCGATCCCGTGCTGCGCAACCCCGAGCAGATCTTCATCAGCGTCGATCCCGACGAGGGCGCGCTGCCCGTCGTCGCAGGCGTCGAGATCTCGCGCCTCACGGGCAACAAGTACAACATCCTCAACATCCCGACGCGCGGCGCCCTCTCGAGGCAGCCCGCGACGCACGTCGAGATCCCGATCGTCACGTGCGACGACGCGTCGAACTCGACGACGGTGATCCAGCTCGTGCACGATCCCACCGCCAACGCGATCGTGTCCGACGGCAACTGCGTGATCCTCTTCTACAAGGACGCGAACGAGAGCGTGCGCGTGGCCGACAGGTACGCGTACATGCTGCTGAGGATCATCTAGGCGCTTTGTCTTACCGCTCGCGTCGTCAGCACGCAGTACCGCTGCGCACGTCTTGCAAAAGCCTTTTTCCCTGCCGCTTGCGCGTGGCAGTGGGATGCTGTTCGAGGAACAGGACAGAGAGGGAATAGAAAAAAAAGGAAGGAGATTTTGGAAAAGGAGAAGGCGGGTCAACGGCCCCCGTGCGTCTCGCCGAGGCTTTCGCTCCGGCGCCGCAGGAGGGCCTTGTCCGTCTTCTTCATCTCGTTCATCTCCTCTATTCTCTTCTTCGTGTATTCCATTTCCTTCACCTCTTTTCCCGGCAAGTTCGCTCCGGGACCGCAAGGCCAAGTTCGCTACCTTGCGGCTCGTGCGTCGGCCAAATCCGCTACCGACGCCTTCTCTCTTCTCCTTATTCTGGTGCCGGCCAAATCCGCTACCGGCTCCGCGCATGCGGTTTCCCGCCGAGGAGAGCGCTTGCGCGCCGTCCTCGTCCCCTGCGGCTGGTTGCCGCCCGGGCCTGCGCTCGTTTGTGGGTTGGGCGTTTTTCGCCAGGCCGCCCGCCTGGGATGCTGTTCTCGGCAGCCCGCCATGCGCCCGCGCGTCGCGCCTTCCTGGGGAAGGCGCGGGCGGCTGCGCGTTGGCGGTGCTCGCCCGCTGCTGCGCGCTGTGCCGTCGTCGGGGCGTTTGCGCGAGCGCGCGCGAGTCTCGCGCGCGTCGCCGCCCTTGCGGCTATGCGTGCACGCCGCAGCGGCGTGCCGGAATCAAGGAACCCCCGTATGGGAGCGTGAGGATCAGCTCTAGCCGAGCTCCTCCTCGAATTTCTTGAACATGTGGTACACGAGCGTGCTGATGATCGTGACGCTCACGATCCAGGACAGCGCGAGCTTGCCGAGTTCCTTCCACCCGTAGAAGTACATCAGCAGGATGATCGCCGTGAGGCCGATGATGATCGGCACCGGCATCACCTTGCTGAGCACGTCCTCGTAGTAGTGGAACTTGAGCTGGCGCGCGCGCTTCTTCTGCGCATCGCGCACCTGGACTGCGCGGTTGATCTCGTACGCCCATTGCTCCGGCGTCACTTTCCTGACGACTACCATTTTGGCATCTCTCCTTCGATCCTTCCATAGGGTGTGTGGAGAGCGGGTGTGGGCCCGTTGTCTCCGGTGGTGTGGTTGCGGTGTGTGGTGACCTCGTTGCCGAGGGGAGCCTCTATACAACAATACAGGTATATAAATGTTACGATTAGTATACAAAAACGTATACTCGTTCGCATAACGCATCTCGGCGCCACGTTATGCGTACGAACAGGAGAAGGGCGGGCGCTGCGGAATCAGCGGAATGCGCGAAGACCGCCCCGATGCGCACGCGTTCCCCGCGTCGCCTTCTCGACGAGAGGCAGGCCGTGCGTCGCTACTTCCGCGCGAGGTAGATGCGAAAGCCCCCCTTCTTGCGGGAATCGTCGCAGTTGCCGAACAGCTCGACGAGCCGCCGCCCGATCATCTCGCCGCCCTTCGCGTGCCGCGCGACGACCTGCAGCATGCCGCCGTCCTCGAGGTGCGCATGCGCCTGCGCGAGGAGCGAGAAGACCGCCTCCCTCCCCGCGACATAGGGCGGGTTGAGGAGCACCGTGTCGAACTTCCCGTCGATGCGCGCGTAGCCGTCCGAGAGCGCGACGCGCACTCCGGGCGCGCACTCCCTCGCGTTCCTGCGCGTGAGCTCTACCGCGCGCTCGCTCACGTCCGAGCAGAGCACCTCGCACGACGGCTGCGCGAGCTTCGCGACGATGCCGACGACGCCGATGCCGCAGCCGAGATCGTGGACCCTCCAGCCAGGCCCAAGCACGCACTCGTCGATGAGCAGCCTCGTGCCCGCGTCGAGCTCCTTCTTGCTGAACACGCCAGTGCCCGACCACAGCTCGAGATCGAATCCCCTCGCGCGCACGCGGATGCGGAACGGGCGCAGCTCGCCTTCCTGCGTCGCGTCGTAGTAGTGGGGCATAGGGGCGCGGATGCGGGCGCGGTTTACAAATGTTGGGGATGAGGATTGTGGTCGCGGAGGGGGAAGGCCGCGGGAAATCGGCGAATGCACACAGAGCGTTGAGATTTTTACCACAATCTTTTTAAACGAAAGGGGCGCTGGGCGACCCATGCTGTTTTGCCCCAAGTGCGGCTCGCTCATGACCCCGAAGGTCGAGAAGGGGAAGAAGGTCCTCTCCTGCGCGTGCGGCTACACGAACAAGAAGATCTCCCCCGAGGAGGCGCGCGTGAAGGAGGTCGTGAAGGCCGCGCACTCCGGCTCGTACGACATCGTGAGCGAGGACGACACGACGCTGCCGGTCACGGAGGCGCTCTGCCCCGACTGCGGGCACGACAAGGCGTACTGGTGGTCCAAGCAGACGCGCGCGTCCGACGAGCCCGAGACGAAATTCCTCAAGTGCGAGAAGTGCAAGAACATCTGGCGCGACGCGGGCTGACACCCACATAATATAAACGGCCCCCCGTTCTCATTCCCCATGCACTCGCTCCCCTGCCCGCGCTGCGGAAGCCCCGACACGCTCGGCACATTCTGCAAGGACTGCCTGCGCGAGCTCCACCCGCTCGTGCGCAGCATCGGGCCGGGCAGGATCATCCTCTGCGTCGCGTGCGAGCGCCTCAAGGTCCAGGGCACGTGGAAGGACGTCGGGCTCGAGAAGGCGATCGCGCACGAGCTGCAGGCCATGCTCACCGTAGCGGACGACGCCACGGTCGACGACGTCGCGTTCGACGTCCCCGAGTTCGAGCGCAAGCCGGGCATCAAGAAGACCGCGCAGCTGCACCTCGTCGTCACGGGCAGGCAGGAGGAGGCGAGCGAGCCCTACGACGAGGAGTACGACGCGGACCTCGCGTACGAGGTCACGATCTGCGAGCACTGCAAGCACCGCGACACGATGTACTACGAGGGCATCCTCCAGGTGCGCAACGAGCACGCGCAGGTGCGCGACACGATCCGCGCTTACCTCGCGCAGCAGGAGCGCAAGGGCGTGCACCTCGCGAAGGAGACCCCCGTCGGGCAGGCAGGCACGGATTACTACCTGAGCAGCCACCGCGCGGTCGGGCACCTGGCGCGCAAGCTGCACGGCGAGTTCGGCGGCGAGCTCAAGGTCGCGGCGCAGCACTTCAGCGAGGACAAGCAGAAGGGCAAGATCCTCTACCGCACGAACGCGCTGCTCGAGCTGCCAGAGTACCGCAAGGGCGAGGTCATCGTGCGCGACGGCACGCACTACTACGTGCTCGGCATCTCGTCGACCGTGAAGGCGGAGAACCTCGCCACGGGAGCCGAGGAGAGCTTCGCGTACGTGCGCGGCGACGCCGTGCGCCTGCCCGTGCTGCATGCGCGCGTCGCGAGCACGCACCCGCTCGAGATCCTGCATCCGAGGACGTTCGAGCCCCTGCGCGCGCGCAGGAGCAAGTTCGCGCCAGCCGAGCTCGAGGCGGGCGGCGAGGTCAGCGTCGCGGTCGACGGCAACGAGCTCTTCCTCATCCCCGACACGCGCGAGCGCGACGTCGAGAAGCGCGTGCGCAAGCGCGTGAGCCAGAAGCGGCAGAAGAACGAGGAGTGAGCATCCTCAGGCCGCGGGCACGCCGATCCACTGCAGGAAGTCGACGAAGCCGATCTTGACCCAGCCGAGGTAGGGGATGCGCAGCACAGCGCGCCCGAACACGACCTGGCACCGGCCCGAGGGATCGTCGCTGCATGCGCGCGTCATAGGGACGTAGCGCTCGTCGAGCAGCGGCGGCTCAACGATCTGGCCGAGGTTGTTGTCGCCCTTCGTCTCGAAGAAGCGCACGCCGTCCTTGCCCGTGCCGACCTGCACGACGCGGTGGATGATCGGGTACGCCTTGCCGCCCCAGAAGACGATGACGTCCCCCTTCGCGACCTTGTCGGGCCCGGCCCCCACAAGGAGGATGATGTCGCCCTTGTTGAAGCCGCCGTCCATGGGGAAGCGGGCGAACTCGGATTTCGTGATGTTGAACTGCGCGTAGAGCGATTCCTGCTGCGCCCACCACGCGTCGAAGGACTGCGTGTGCTCCATGCTCTCCGAGACCACCGCGACGACGGGGAACGTGGTGCCCAGCGCGACACCGAGCACGGGATAGATGACGAACTTGATGAGCACGAACGCGAGGCCGATGCTCGCGACCCAGCTCGCGACGCTGTCCTCGTACCAGAGGAAGTGCCAGGCCTTCTGCAGCGGGGTCTTGCCCGCCTGCGCCGCCGGTTTCGCCTTTCCCACGGTGGCGCTCACCCGAGAATTCTTATAAACGTTGTGGAAGCGGCAACCATTAAAAGAGCCCCGAATCCTTCTCCCGTGCCCAGGTCGCATAACCCGGTAGTGCGCTGGTCTTGAAAACCAGTTCCGAAAGGAATTCCCGGTTCGAATCCGGGCCTGGGCGTCTGCCGCGGAAGCAATCCAGCCCCTGCCGGGATCCTTACGGCAATATCATCGCAAACTATTTATTTGTAGCATGACGTCGCGGGCCTATGGCGATCACAGGGAAACGCTCCTCGCATCTCGCAACGACACTTCTTCTCGTCGGGTTCCTCATATGCGCGCTCCCCTCGCACGCGGATGCGGGCGGCTTCGCATCGGGCGTCGTGCTCGAGCGCAATACCCAGGCATGTGGCGGCGGCGTGCGTTGCGAGGCATTCGTGCGCATCCCCTCCTCGTCGGCGGCCGTCCACGCGCCGGTGGCGCCGAGCAT
>JAJPEB010000074.1 GCA_023252315.1 Candidatus Woesearchaeota archaeon
CAGGTCCGCGCCCTTGCGGATGAAGTCGAAGCTCGCCTCCGCGAGGGGGAGCATCGCCACGTACGGGCTGTTGATCTCGATGCGCCAGCCGCTCATGAGGATGTCGACGACCTTGCCGATCACGATGTCGTTGCTGTTCGGGAGGTACTTGCCCGAGAGCGGGGTGATCTTGAGGACCTTCCCCGCGACGTTGAGCACGCCGAGCTGGTTGACGAGGATGTGCTCCTCGTGCCGGTACGTTCCCTGGCCGGGAAGGAATTCCATCCCCTCCGCGATCCTCTGGCCGGGGACGACGATGTCCTTGTCTTGCGCCAAGAGCTTACTTTCTGTCATTCCGTTCACCTTTCATTCCTAGTGTTTCATTGGAGTGTCATTGATCTTCTTCACTTCTGCGCCGCCGTGCGTCTTCGAGCCGAGCCCATCGATGAGCTCGCCTTGCAGGCCCGCGGGGATCTCGACCCACGCGAGCAGGCCGCCGTCGGGGAGCCATTCCGCCTTCCTGAGCGATCCCACCCGCTCGAGCTCGCCGTAGAGCTTCTGCCCGTAGGGCGAGGGGAGATGCACCTGCATCGTCACGGTCTCGAGCCTGATCGGAATGATCGGCTGCAGCGCGCGCACGATCTGCGCGACCTGCTCGTCCGGGTCCTTGCGCTCGTCGATGCGCACCTTCGCCTCCTCCATCGCGAGCTCGAGGCGCGCGCGCGGGTGCGCGAGTCCCGTCTTGGGGTCGATCGCGTACGCGTGCAGCTTCGCGACGATGGCGTTGCGCCTGGCCTCGCGCAGCTGCGCGCGGTGCTCGGCCGAGAGCTGGATCTCTCCCTCGAGAAGTATCTTCCTCGCGGCCTCGAGCTCGTCCTTCGTGCCGAGCGCGCGCACGAGGGTGCCTTCCTCGCAGATCTCGCCGCGCTTTGCGTCCGAGAAGACGTGCGTCGAGCGCAGGCACTCGCGGATGTCGGGCTGCTTGCCGGCGGTGCGCTGGAACTCGAGCCCCTCGTCGGGGTTGATCACGATCTCGACGTGCTCGCCCCCGCGCTTGAGCCAGGCGGTGTTCCAGTGGACCTTCTCCTTGTCGAAGACCTGCTGCCTGCCGTGCCCGCCGTGCTCTGCCATGTCCGTCGCGCCCGCCTACCTGACGAGCTTCGCGATCCTCTCCTTGCTCACGCGCTCCATGACCTTCTTGTCCTCGCGGATGCACGCGGCGTCCACGCGCGAGAGCTCGAACGCCTCGCCGAGGAACTTCCTGAGGCTCGTGACCGCGAGCTTGAGGCCTTCCTCGACGGTCATGTCCTCCCTGTACTCCTTGTGGAGGATCTGCTGGATGTCCTCCTCGCCCTCGCCGATGACCGTGGCCTTCCACTGGTTGTAGACGCCCGTGGGGTCGGTCTGGAAGAGCTTGCGGCCCTCGGCGTCCACGCCCGCGATGAGCAGGCTCACGCCGAAGGGCCTCAGGCCCCCCGACTGCGTGCAGTACTGCGCGAGGTTGCCGATGTCCTTGACGATGCTCAGGATGTCGATGGGCGACTCGTACGTGATCTGGTAGCCCGCGGCCTTCTCCTGCGCGCGCTCGACGAGCACGCGTGCGTCGCTGAGGATGCCTGCAGCCGTCGCCATCATGTGCTCGTCGATCTGCCAGATCTTCTCGACCGCGTCCGCGACGACGAGCTTGTCCACGACGCGCTTGTCCGTCACGAGCAGGACGCCGTCCTTGCACACGATGCCGATCGCCGTGTTGCCGAGCTGCACGGTCTTCTTCGCGTACTCCACCTGGAGCAGCCTGCCGTCAGGGCTGAACATGGTGATCGCGCGGTCGTACCCCATCATCTGGTGCTGCATTGGTTGCATGCTCTCCTCCTCCTACTGCGCTGCGACGGCGAGGAACCTCTGGGTCTTCCTGAGGATCCCAGAGACGCCAAGCGTCCTCACGCACACTTTCGTCGTGCCGAGATGGCCGATCATGAGCAGCGCCGCCTTCACCTGCGCGAGCTGCGCATGGGCCACCCTGAGCACGCCCGTCTGCGTTTCGCTGTCGTATCTCACCGAGAGAATGCCCGCCTGCGCCATGCCGAACACCCCCAGGAGCTGCTCGAGGTGGCGCAGAAGCTCGCCGCTGATGTCGCGGCGCAGCGGATGGGCCGTAACGATGCGGTACACCACGTACCTTTTGCGCTCCTTGAGCGTCGGAAGTAACGGCTTCATCCCTTCTCGCTTCTCTTCTCTCGTTCAGGGAGGTGTGCGGGCACTGTACTTAAAAAGGTTTCGCGCTGGAGACGGGATTTCGGCCAGGAGACCACTACGGAGCGACTGCCTGTTCCTGCGCTTCCCGCCTGCGGCAGGCAGGATCCCCGCCTCGCCGCATCGTAGCCAGTTCGCCCCTAAGGCTTCGCCGCTGCGACCATGTACGCCGCGGGCACGACCTCACGCATCGACGAGATCCTGTACGCGTCCGAGGGAGGGGCCCTCATGTGCGCCGCGGGCGCCCCACCCACGGGCTCTCGAGGCGCGCTCTCGTGCGAGCCGTACATCCACATGCCGACGCCCACGAGCAGCGCCGCCGCCGCGGCCTTCGCCTTCCCCACCCATGACGGCCGCCGCCTGCCGATCACGACGTCGCCCGTGTGCGCGCGGTACATGGTCTGGGTTGCGGGCCTCTCGCCGCGGTCGTCGAGCCCGAGCAGCTGCCGCTGCGTCTTGAGATAGAGATCGATGCGCTGCACGAGCATGTCGCGCCGGCGCGAGAACGCCGCGTCCTCGGAGGCCTTCTTCGCGATGTACGCGCCCTTGACGAGACGGTCGCGCGCGACGCGCAGGTCGTCGAGCTGCTCGTAGCGGAACGGGCCCATCCCCTCCGCATCGTTGAGCGCCATGTTGATATCGCGCAGCCGCGAGTCGTAGCTGTTGCGCCGCTTGTCCGAGAACGAGCGCGTCTCGCGCGAGTACGATGCCTTGCCGTCGAGCACGTCCGAGAGCCGCGCGAGCGGGGACTGGCGCCGCGGCGCAGGGATGTCCCCTCGCGCGAGCGCGGCGATCGCCTGCGTGCGCCGCAGATCGAGCATCTCCTCGAGGCGATGCATCTTCCCCATGACCGAGCCCGCGTACTCCTCGTGCGCGGCGACGCGCCCGCTCACGCGATCGTACTGCCGCTCGAGCGTGCGCAGCGATCTCCTGCGCTGCTCGATCGCTGGGCCACGGCGCCCTTGCGCCGCATCGTCGCGCACGCGCGCCTCCCGCGCGGCGTAGTTCCCCTCGACCCAGCGCATCTCGCGCCCGAGCGCGCTCGCCTGCGTCTCCGCCTGCGCCGTGTAGGCGGCCATGCGCGCGCGCACGTAGAGGAGCGCGTCCGTGAGCCCCTCGAGCTCGTGTCCGTTCGAGGGGGCCGCGATCGACGATGCCGCGCGCAGCGCGTCCTCGGCGCGGCGCTCGATGCGCGAGTGCTTGCCAGACGCCGTGCCCGAGAGGATATGCTCGAGCGCCGCGTAGCCTGCGGGGGTGTCGGTGCGGGAGCGGAACGCGAGGAGGCTTGCCATCCCTGCGGAGAGGTAACTGGCATTCATAGAGTTTGCGATTTTCCCCCCTGCGCAAACATTTAAAACGCCCCTCGCGCCTCGCGCCACACGCATGGCCGAGCACCACTACTGGGCTGACCGGATGGCTGACGAGATCATCGAGCGCGTCGAGAACGACCCGATCCTCAGGCCTATCGTCGAGGAGAACGGCTACTTCGTGTACGACGAGAAGACGCCGTCGGGCGACATCCACATCGGCTCGGGGCGCGGCTGGGTCATCCACGACGTGCTCGCGAAGGCGCTGCGCGCGCGCGGCAAGGACGCCCGCTTCGTGCTCAGCAGCGACGACTACGACCCGCTCGACAAGCCGGTCAAGGGCATGCCCGAGTTCGACAAGTACCTCGGCATCCCGTTCCGCAACATCCCGAGCCCCGTGCCCGGCTACAAGAGCTGGGCGGACTACTACTTCCGCCTCGCGACGGACAGGTTCCCCGAGTGGGGCATCGAGGCAGGGCTCGAGAGCACGGGCGAGGAGTACCTCAAGGGCACCTTCGACGACGCGATCCGCACCGTGCTCAACAATGCGGGCAAGGTGCGCGCGATCTTCGAGCGCATCTACGACAAGCCGTACGAGCGCCTCCCGTTCAGCCCGATCTGCGAGCGCTGCGGGAGGATCGGCACGACCGTCGCCACGCACTGGGACCCCGAGGCGGAGCTCGTCACGTACGAGTGCAGGGAAGACCTCGTCAAGTGGGCCAAGGGGTGCGGCCACAGCGGGAAAATCTCGCCGTTCAAAGGCGCGGGCAAGCTGCCGTGGAAGGTCGAGTGGGCGTCGAAGTGGCCGAGCAAGAAGGTGATCGTCGAGACCGCGGGCAAGGACCACTTCACGAAGGGCGGCTCGCGCACGGTCGCGATCGCGATCGCGTCGGAGGTGCTCCGCTACCCGCCGCCGTATCCCTCGACCGCGACGGAGGAGGGGCCCGGCTACGAGTTCTTCAACGTCGGCGGCAAGAAGATGAGCACGTCGAAGGGCGTGGGCGTGAGCTTCGCCACGATCACCGAGCACATCCCCGTGAAGATCCTGCGCTTCCTCATCGTGTCGTACAAGCCGCACTCCGTGATCGACTTCGACCCCTCGCGCCAGGACGACCTGCTCCTCCTCTACGACCGCTACGACACGACGGAGCGCGTCTACTTCGGCAAGGAGGAGTCGGAGCGCAAGCAGGAGCTCTCGCGCATCTACGAGCTCGCGCAGACGGGCAGGGTCCCCGCGAGCATGCCGCCGCAGCTCTCGCTGCGCCATGCGGGCGTGATCGTGCAGATCGTGGGCGACGGCGACGACGAGGCGATCGCGCTGCTGCAGCGGCGCGGCGACATCCCGCGGCCGCTCTCGCCCGAGGGCGACGCGTACGTGCGCGAGCGACTCGCGGCCGCGCGCACGTGGATCCGCGAGTTCGCGCCCGCGCGCGAGCGCTTCACGGTGCAGGCGAGCGTCTCCGAGCAGGCGCGCGCGCAGCTCACGCCCGCGCAGGCGCAGGCAGCGCACGAGCTCGCGACGCTGCTGCGCGAGGGCCCGCACACGGAGCAGCAGATCTTCGACGCGTTCTACGCGATCTGCGAGCGTGTCCCGATCAAGAACACGGAGTTCTTCAAGGGCGTCTACCTCCTCCTGCTCGGCCAGGGGTGGGGGCCCAAGCTCGCGAACCTCATCCTCACGCTCGGCGAGGAGCGGGTGGCGGCGCTGCTCGAGACTGCCTAGGCGCTCGCTCCGCCTGCTTACGAGAACGCGCACGTCGCGCCCTCGCATGCGGACGAAATTCAGCAACTCGCGCCGCAACCCATATAAATCGTCTCCCGGGCATCGCGCGCATGGCACGCATCACATTCACCACGAGCGAATCCGTCACCGAAGGCCACCCCGACAAGATCTGCGACCAGATATCCGACGCGATCCTCGACGCGCTGCTCGCGCAGGACCCGCAGAGCAGGGTCGCGGTCGAGTGCCTCACGACGACGGGCACGGTCATCGTCGCGGGCGAGGTCACGACGAAGGGCTACGCGGACATCCAGCTCATCGCGCGCAAGACGCTCGAGCGCATCGGCTACACGAACCCCGAGTTCGGCATCGACAGCGACGACGCGGGCGTGCTCGTCTCTATCCACGGGCAGAGCCCCGACATCGCGCAGGGCGTGGACGAGGGCAAGGGCGAGAGCAAGGAGCAGGGTGCCGGCGACCAGGGCATGATGTACGGCTTCGCGTGCGACGAGACGCCCGAGCTCATGCCGCTGCCGATCACGCTCGCGCACAAGCTCACGCGCGCGCTCGCGCAGGCGCGCAAGTCCAACGCGATCAAGGGCATCGGCCCCGACGGCAAGAGCCAGGTCACGGTCGAGTACCGCGACGGCGTGCCCGCGCGCATCGACGCGGTCGTCATCAGCTCGCAGCATCTCGACGAGAAGGACATGGGCGAGCTGCGCCGCGAGATCATGGAGAAGGTCATCAGGCCCGTGTGCGGCAAGTACCTCGACGCGAAGACGAAGTACCACATCAACCCCACGGGCAAGTTCGTGATCGGCGGGCCCGAGGGCGACACGGGCGTGACCGGGCGCAAGATCATCGTCGACACGTACGGCGGCGTCGGCAGGCACGGCGGCGGCGCGTTCTCGGGCAAGGACCCGACGAAGGTGGACCGCTCGGCCGCGTACGCGGCTCGCCATGTCGCGAAGAACATCGTCGCGGCAGGGCTCGCGCGCAGGTGCGAGGTGCAGGTGTCGTACGCGATCGGCGTCGCGCAGCCGACGAGCGTGAACGTGGACACGTTCGGCACCGCGACGATCCCCGAGGAGCGCATCGCGGAGCTCGTGCGCAAGCACTTCGACCTCTCGCCCAAGGGCATCATCGACGGGCTCAAGCTCAGGCGGCCGATCTACTCGAAGACCGCGGCATACGGCCACTTCGGGCGCGACGACCCCGACTTCACCTGGGAGAAGACGGACAAGGCGGACGCGCTCAGGAGGGATGCGGGCGCGAAGGGCGCCGCGGCGCCTGCGAAGAGGACGAAAGGATAGCTGACGCGAGAGCGCCGTCGCTTGCAGGGCTACGGGCAACGCCCTATGACGTATTCCCTCGTCTCGCCGCCCACGCCCGTCGAGAGGTAGACGTGCGTCTTCCCTCCGCTATAGCATGCGTATCTCGTGTCATCCATGCGCACGCGGACATCGAC
>JAJPEB010000003.1 GCA_023252315.1 Candidatus Woesearchaeota archaeon
CCACCTGGTGCGTCACCCACGCGCTGTTGAGGTAGATCTTCCCGACGTCGGAGCCGATGTCCCCGCCGTTCCTGTAGCACGCGGCCTCCTTCGAGCCGCCGATCGAGCGCACGTACTGCACGCGCAGCTGCGCCTCGCCGCCGGTGCCCGAGCGGATGTAGATGTCGTACGCGCCCTGCTCCGCCACCTTCTGGTCGGGAGAGGGGCACGCGGTCACGTTCGTCGAGTTCGTCGGCACGCACGCGCCGCTCACGCACGATTGCCCCGCTGCGCACTCGGGCGAGCACACGTCGCCTCCGCCCCCTCCCCCTCCGCTCGGAGGCGGCGGGCACGCGGGGTCCATGTGGCCGGGCAGGCACGCGTTCTCGTCGGGCGGAGGCACCCATGTGTCGTAGCACGTGCCTGCGCGCGCGCCGAAGCACGAGCTCGCGTCGATCGTGCAGCCTTTCGCGCTTCCCGCGGGATAGCACGTCGCGCTGCCGTTGCCCGAGAGGAGAGGATAGAGGTCCGCGCATGCGCCGACGGGGATGCCCGGCTCGCACTGCTCGTCGTAGCCGATCACGCCGTTGCCGCAGGTGTCCCCCTGCACGGGCGCGCCCGTGACCTGCTGCACGCGCAGCGCGGACGTCATGCTGCGCCACGTGCGCACGTCTCCGGGCGAGCCGGGGTCGAGGCTGATGTCCACCACCTGCTTGTCCCTGCCGAGCGCGTACTGCGCCGCGAGCGGCTTGCTCGCGCTGAAATTCGTCGAGAAGCCGCGGTACGCGAGCACGGCGTCCGTGTCGAGCCACGTCGCCGCGACGTCCTTGCCGACGACATGGGAGAAGTAGCCGTGGTGGAACCTGCGCAGCGGGAGCGACCCGACATGCGGGCTTCCCGCGCTGTCCTCCACGCCGAAGAGCCCCCTGAAGAACGAGACGAGCGAGTCGAAGAGGCTCGGCTGGAACGCGCCGATCGCGTCCTTGCTCGCGACGATGAAGCTCACGCCCGAGCGCACGTCCGCGAGCGCGTAGACGTGCAGGTCCTTGACCGCGTTCCTGCACTCCTGGAACTGGAGCCTCGTGGAGTCGATCGCCGCGCACGCGTCGGTCTTGATGTCCGAGCCGTTCACCTGGCCCTCGAACGCGGCGTTCTTGAACGACGAGAGGATATCCTCCTCCTTGGCGCCGAACGTCGCGAACGCGATCTTGCCGTCGTACTGGAGCACGCAGTACGATTTCCCGGCGTCGCCCGAGGTCGGCGTGTTGAGCACTTGCGCCTTGGGGCCGCACTCGAGCGTGTAGTCCTTGCCCTGCGCCACGGTGATGAGGTTCGCCGCGAGGAATGCGAGCCTGCCCTCGTCGGTGGAGAGGTCCGCGCTCGCGGGCCCGTCATCCGCAGGCGCCTGCCCCGCGCCGACGGGGACCCCGCTCACGACGAGGTTCGCGAAGCGCCAGGAGTGCGGCTGGCCGTAGATGCGGTTCTTGAACGTGCGGTAGAGCCCGAAGTTGATGATCATGCCGTCGAGGGTCTGCTCGGCGGTCGCGTTGTTCGAGGGGTCCGTGTTGATGCGCGAGCCCACGGTCTGCAGCAGCGCGCCGTGCTCGTCGAATATCCTCACGTAGGCCTCCTCGTCGAGGAAATCGAGCGTGGCCTCCGCGCGATACTTGGTGTTCTCGCTGTAGTTGAGGTCGCCCGAGAGCAGGTCGGGGCTGCCGCGCGCGTCGAGCACGGTCTTCGACTGCTCCGCGCCGTTCGCCTGCTTGATCGCGAGGCCGATGAGCTCGTTGCCCGAGCACGCGTTCCTGAGCGAGACGAGGTGCTGGAAGTAGCCAGCCGGGAGGAGGTCCGCGGTCGTGAAGTCGAACGCTGCCGTGACCTTCTCGTACGCGGCGCGCGTGGCGTTGGGGATCGGGATCGAGAGCTGCGCGCTGCATGCGGGGCCCGGGCTCTCGCACTTGACGCCGAAAGGCTCGACGAAGAACTCGCCCGAGCGGTTGAGCAGCGTCACGGGCTGCCCGTCGCCGCTCTCGTCAGGCTCGTAGCCCGCCGCAGGCTTGAGGACGAGCGGGCGATCGGACGCCGAGGGCGGGCCGTCGCCGCCTGCGAGCGTGCCGGGCACCGCGGTCACCTTGAGGTTGGAGAACGCGAAGCCGAGCGGGCGCAGGTGGTAGCTGTGCACGTCCTGCGGGATGCCGAAGCTGACCCAGAGCCCGTCGGAGAACACCTGGGAGAGGGAGTGCGTCGCCGAAGCGACCATCATGTCCCCCGAGAACGACTCGAACGGCTGGCCGTTCCTCGTCGCGATGAGCGTCTCCTGCTCGCTCTGCCCGTCTGCGATCATAGTGATGTGGTACTTGCCGGGCGCCCAGGGCGCGGAATGCGCCGATGCGGGCTCGGGGCCGCCGTACTGCTCGAGCGCGGTCTTCCAGTCCCCCTGTGTGCCGCGGATCTTGAATCCCGCGATCCAGAAGCCGTTGCTCTCGCCTCCCTGCTTGGGAATTCCGTCGGGGGTCGAGAAGAGATGCGCGATGTAGTACTCGTGCGGCGCGGCCGGCTCGTCCGCGCGCCACTGCGAGAACTCCATGTCGAACTCGACCGTGACCTTGGTGTAGGGGACGTCGCCGGAGATGTCGTGGATTTTGAAGTCCGGCTGCGCCGCGCTCGAGGTGAAGAACGTCCCGTCGAGCTGCTTGAGCACGATCGGCGTCGCGTTGAGGGTGCCGTTCCCCGCAGGGGGCCCTCCTGCGAACGTGCCGGGGGTGCCCGTGAGCTTCACGTTCGCGTAGGTCCAATGCAGCGGCTGGACATGGTAATCGCCGTCGTCCTGCCCTCCGAGATGCACGACGAATCCCGAGCTCATCCGGTCTGGCGTGAGGCCGGGCACGGGGAGCGAGACCGTCTTGACGACGCTGCCGCCGCGCGAGATCTCGAGCGTCGCGGTCTTCGTGCCGCCATCGACCGTGTGCTTGACGTGGTACGTGCCCGCGGGGAGCGGCGTGGGCACGACGGTCTCGCCGTGGCTTCCCTCGCCCGCCGAGACCGACCCTGCGGCGTTGAAGACGGCGCGCGTGCCGCCGCCTCCGCTCTGCGCGCGCACGTTGAAGTCGGTGATGAAGTTGGTCTGGGAGCTCCCGGCCGCCATGTCGAGGCGCGCGACCGCGTACTCCCAATTGCCGCCGTTGCCCGTCCCCTTGAGGGAATCGGGCTGCGTGCCTGTGGTGCGCCACGAGGGGATCGTGATGTCGTACTCGAGCACGACCTGCTTGTACGCGATGCCCGCGGTGCTCGGCTGCAGCGCGATGTCGAGCAGCCCGTGGCCCACGTCCGCCGTGAACGCGGTGCCGCTGCCTGTGTAGATGGCGTCCGCCGCGGCGAGCGGCACGAGGGAGAGCAGCACCGCGAGAACCCACGCACCTCTCCACGCCATTCCCGCAGCCCTCCGGTGGGCGCTTTAAATATGTTTCGAGGAGACCTGCTTCGCCTGAACTCCTTTTTCTCCTGCGGAATCTCCTCGCCTAGCCGCCGCTGATGACCGAGAGCAGCTCGACGCGTCGCGCGTCCCCGACGTCGTCCTCTTCCGTCACGAGGTCGCCGTCGCGCACGATGAGCACGGTCTCCGGCAGCACGCCGACGCGCGAGAGCAGCTCGCGCAGCGCGCCCGTGTGCTCGATGGTGAGCGTCCTGCGCTCGTTTTCTATGAAGATCTCGACCATCCGGCGCTGGGCGGGCAGCAGATTTATAATGTTGGCAGTATACGGATGGGCCATGCAGACGCAGGGACAGTATTGGGCATTCATGCACGTCCCTGCGCGCGCGCTGTTCTCGACCATTACTGTCCTGAATCGCGCGCTGTCTGCCTGAAGACCGCCAAAAGCGGGCTCGGGCAAGACAGCGTGGAAACACTACATCTTGCCCGGGCGCCACAGGAATGCCGAACGAAAGGGACCGAGGTGGAAGGATGAATTGCGCACTGTGCGACGAGGTCATCACCAACCCGCTCTGCCCGTGCTGCCTGCACGAGGAAGTGCGGCAGTGGCTCCTCGAGGAGGGGCACGAGCGGCTCGCGGCTGCGCTCGACGCGATCACGAGCTCGCTCGTGAAGGGCGGCCAGACGCGCTGCCTGATGTGCAGCGGGCCGATGGGCGTGTGCGCGTACTGCTACACGCGCGACGTCCTCGAGCTCGTGCGCCACGACAAGCGGCTGCTCGAGCGCAACATCGAGTACTTCAATTTCGACCTCGGCCACCTGGGATGGGAGCGAGAGGCGAGAGCATACCTGGATGAGTAGGAGGGAACGCATGGAAGGACGCACGCAGCCGGAAGGAACGCCGCAGCAGAAGCCCTCGTATGTGGAGTGGATGCGCGAGCTCACGAGGAAGGTGCGCGAGGAGAAGGAGCCCGCGGACTTCCCGCTGGAGGCGGCGTAGCGCCCGCTCTCTTTTCTTTCCTCTTGTTCTTCTCTTCTCAGCTCCCCGGCAGGAGGGGCGGAGGCCTGAAGAGGCCGAACGGAAGCACGCCTCGTATGTACGCGTGATCGATCGCGCGCATGAGCTCTTCTGTCGCGGCCCGCTCGCCGGCGCGGCGCACGTAGGACGAGAGCCGCGAGCCGAAGCCGCCTATCCTCGCGAGCAGCTGCGGCGACGCGTAGGACGGGTCCTCCTGCGCCTTCCGGAACAGGAGCTCGCAGATCGGTCGCCCTGGCTGCGCGATCGCCTCGACGAGCGCGTCTTCCGCGAGATGGATCGCGAGCATCCGCGCCCGCCCTATCGGCGCCGTAGCATCGCGCGAGCCCGGCGATCGCGCCTTGCCCTCGCCCGGCGACGCGGGGGCGTACGGGCTCCCGAAGAGCGCGCTCCTGCGCTCCCGCTGGTAGAGGAGGCTCCCGAGGTCGTGGCGCACGAGCGCGCGCAGGAACCCGTTCTCGAACGCGCCGTTCGACCAGAGGCTCTCGGGTACCCCTTCCCGGAGCGCGAGCCCCGGCCTCGCGTAGAGCGTCGCGAGCCGCGCGTTGACGAAGATCGCGTCGAGATCGCAGCTGTAGGCGCAGGGGACCTCCGTGCCCAGGGAATCCTGGAGCGGCGATCGCGCGAGCTCGCGCATGCCCGCGCGGATACGGCCGAGCGCGGCGTCCTTCGCGGGACCTTCTCCGTTGGCTATCGCGAGCTCCCCGAGGCCGAGCGCGACGAGGTCCGCGCCGTAGTCGAGAGACTCCTGCTCCTCGGCGACAGACATGTCGCGCATGCCCCGGGAGGCGCATTCCTCGAGGCCGGACCGCGCGGCGTGGCGCGCGTAGCTTCCGACCACGATGCGCACGTCGCCGCGCGCGAGGAGGCTCTCGTGCTGCGCATAGAGCCGCTTCGCCACTGCCGCGATCTCCTCAGGCCCCGTGTACGACACTCCCATTCGCGCTCTCCTGTCGTCAATGGGAGTCGCGCCGGCTATAAAGAATTTCCTCCGCAGTGGTGAACTCTCCCTCGGGAGATTCCGCTTCTCTCGTCGATGAGGAATTTATAAGTATCTTTATAAATAAGTCCTTCCCACGATATATAAATTCATATAAAAATCGGGGGTTGAATGCATGGCTGCAAAGGCGAAGGCACAAGCGAAGGCACCGGTTGCGACCCAGATAGACGAGAACAGCATCCGCATCGTCAACATCGTCGTGAGCACGAGCCTCGAGCACGACATCCCGCTCGAGAAGATGGCGGCGGTGCTCCCGAACACGGAGTACAATCCCGAGCAGTTCCCCGGCCTCGTGATCCGCATCAAGGACCCCAAGACGTCCGCGCTCATCTTCAGCTCGGGCAAGGTCGTGTGCACGGGCGCGCGCACCCTCGAGCAGGTCGACGGGAGCATGGAGAAGATCATCGAGTCGCTCAAGCGCATCAACATCGACCTCAAGGGCTTCAAGCCGAAGATCACCGTGCAGAACGTGGTCGCGAGCGGCAGCATCGGCATGGACCTCAACCTCAACAAGCTCGCGATGAAGCTCGACAACACGGAGTACGAGCCCGAGCAGTTCCCGGGCCTCGTCTACAAGCTCCACGAGGCGAAGGCGACCTTCCTGCTCTTCAGCAACGGGAAGATCGTCTGCACGGGCACGAAGAGCCGCGAGCAGGTCATGGTCGCGGTCAACAAGCTCGTCTCGATCCTGCACGGCGTGATGTAGGCGCTTTCTTTCCCATTTTTCTCTCCATTCCCCGAAGGCGTCGAAGCGTCGGCAGAGGAATGCAACCAATGGGATTCCTCGGCAGAGGGGCGCCATTCGGTCGCACACGCTGCTCGCGACCGGGTGCTCGCGTTCTACACAGCACCATTGAGGAGGGCGACCGGAAGGAGGGGAAATGAGGCGCTTCAGGGAGCTGGCTGCGAGGATCCGCAATCCTCCTGGTGAATGCGAATACCCTCAAGCTCTTCAGTCACCGCACGAACTCGACGTTCTCCATGCCCTCGAACGCATTGTCGCCCGTGAGGAACGGGATTCCGAGGTGCTCAGCGAAACAGTAGCCGATGCAGTCCGCCATCGAGAGGCGCGATCTCTTGTGCTGCTCGCGCATGCATGCCGCTGCCGCGATCACGTGCAGGGGGCACTCGTGCGCATGCTCTGCCCATGCGTGCATGCAGCGCTGCGCGGTCTCAGCGTCCCATTTGCGCAGGCAGGCCTGGAAGATCTCGAAGAGGTTCAGCTTCGTGAGGACGGCAGCGCATCTCGCGTACTGCGCATACTCCGGGTTCTCATCGAGGATCTCGATGACCGCGTAGCTGTCGAGGAAGTAGGCGCTGCTTGCGCTTCTCTGCCTCCCATTCCTCTCGCCTGAGCTCATCTTTCCACCTCTGCGTGTCGATCTTCCAGCCTTTAAGCGCTCCGTAGAGATGCTCGACAGTCTTCCGCTTGCGGACGGAGAAGAGCTCTATCTCGTCGCCTTCCTTGATGCCCTCGCGCGCGACCATCTCCTTCGGCAGCACGACGCCGAGCGAGTTGCCCCATTTGCGCACGCGCGCCGTCGTCTCTGCAGCCATCCATGAGTTATACTTTGTCTAATTTATAAGTGTTTCGAGGACGGTGCCGGAAGAAACCCTCTTAAGCCAGTTCCCTTCCGCTGCGCCATGCGCTGCCACCTCTGCGACCTGCCCGCGGTCATCGGCTCGCCCGCGCGCTGCAGGGAGCACTTCGTCGGGGGCTTCGAGCAGAAGGTGCGCGGCACGATCGAGCGCTTTGATCTTATCCGGCCAGGCCAGCGCATCGCGGTCGCGGCGTCAGGCGGCAAGGACTCGCTCACCGTGCTCTCGCTCCTCAAGCGCTGGTACGGCGACGTCACCGCGATCACGGTCGACGAGGGCATCGCGGGCTACCGCGAGCACACCCTCGCCGACCTGCGCGCCGCGTGCGGGCGGCTCGAGGTCCCGCTCGTCGTGGCCTCGTACAAGGAGCTCACCGGCTTCACGCTCGACGAGATCCTCGCGCGCAAGCGCGTGCACGCCTGCGCCGTGTGCGGCGTGCTGCGCCGCCACCTGATCGCGCTCGCGAGCAAGGGGTTCGACGTGCTCGCGACAGGGCACAACGCGGACGACGAGGCGCAGACCGTGCTCATGAACCTGCTGCGCGCGAACACCGGGCTCCTCCTGCGCAACGGACCCAAGACGGGCGTGGGCGCGCGCGGGTTCACGCAGCGCGTGAAGCCGCTCTACCTCTGCTCGGAGAAGGAGGTCATGACGTACGCGTACCTCATGGGGCTCACGGGCCGCTTCACCGAGTGCCCGAACGCGTGCGACGGCTACCGGTGGATGGTGCGAGGCGAGCTCAACGCGTACGAGGCAGCGAGCCCCGGCGCGCGCATGCGGCTGCTCGAGCGCTTCCTCGCGATGCGCGAGGCGATGGGCGCGCAAGACGTCGCGCTGCTCTCGTGCGAGCGCTGCGGAGAGCCATGCGCGCACGCGGTCTGCAAGGCGTGCGAGATGGTGGAGATGGTGCGCGCGCAGTGAGCGCGGGAGTCGCTCATGCGTGCGGCATGCCGGAAGGGCCGCGATATCCGCCGGTGACATCGGGGAGCCTGTCGTACAAGATCCTCTCCGAGAGCGGCGTGCCTGCGCCGAGCACCCTCGCCGCGCCGTGCGCCCTGATCGCCTCGCGTGCGGTCGACATGTAGAGGTTCGTGACCTCGTCGACGATGCCCACTCCGGGGAAGAACGTCGCCGCCTCCACCATCAGCAGCTTCGTGAGATGGTGCGCGTTGAGCGGGTCCTTCCTGAGATAGTTGAGGAACGGGAGCTTGGGGACCATCTCGAGGGCCTGCTCGACCTCTCCCTCGATCACGACCGCGCAGCCCAGGAAACTCGTCACGGCCTGGAGCGCGTTGCACGCGAGCCCCATAGACCTGTCCGAGGTGTCCGCGAGCCTCGCGTAGGTCCACAGCGTACGATGCTCGAGGTA
This sequence comes from Candidatus Woesearchaeota archaeon, assembly GCA_023252315.1. Classification (GTDB taxonomy): domain Archaea; phylum Nanobdellota; class Nanobdellia; order Woesearchaeales; family UBA525; genus UBA525. Next base: position 8,414 of record JAJPEB010000003.1, read on the forward strand.
CGCCGCCTGCAGGTGGCCCGCGACATCAGCGGTCGTCATGCCCGTCTCGCGCGCGTGATCCGCCACCGCGGCGTCCTCTTTGAGCAGCTTCTCCGCCTCGCGCACGGGGTCGTATCGCGAGAGGAACGGCGCGAGATAGCCGATCGTCCTTCGCAAGAGCCCTTGCCTCTTGGGGAGCCGCGTCTGCCCGGAAACCCTGCCCTCGAGCCCTTGATCCCGGTCCCTTCGCATGTGAGTCCCTCGACAAATTTTGTAGTTACTAAACAGTGATTACTTTTAAATCTTTCTGTTCCGTGGGCCTCCGCACGTCACAGGAGAAGGAGGACCCTCAGGTCTTTCGTCGCCCTCATCCCGAGCGCCTCGCGCGCTCCCGACACCGCGAGGACAGAGGGCCGGTACTTGCGGAAGAGCATGTTGTTCTGCATCATCCTGCCGAGCACGACGTGCGCAGGCATCTCGCCCGAGAGCAGCTGGCCCGCGTCGACGAGCAGCGTCTTGCCCGTGCGCACCGCGTTCGCGACGGACACCTGCGTGAGGCCGGCATTGCGGTGGTGGATGAAATCGTCGCGCGCGCCGCCTTCGAACCCGATGACGTAGCGCACGCGCTTGTCCTCGTAGATCGCGGGGCTCGCGAGCGCCACGATCTCCTGCGTGACCTTGAGCGCGCGCTGCACCTCGTCCTGCGTGCGCGCGAGCGCCGCGAACACGGTCCTGACGCCGGGGCCCGAGAGCTTCGCGACCTCGCGAGGCCGCTCCTTGATGCCCGGCGAGGACGCATCGTAGCAGAGCACGAGCGTGCGCGTGCCCAGCTCGCGCGCCATCGCGACGAGCCGCTCCTCGTTGCCGTCCGGGAAGACGAGGTCGGTCGAGGCGTCCATCCTCGCAGGACAGCGGGCGCGTATAAAAGCCTGCGTGCGCAAGCGCTTTAAGGGCGCGCAGGCTCCCGGCCAGCATGGGCGCTGCGTGCATGCCTGGGGAGCGGGGACGCCTCATCGTCGTCGAGCCCGACCCCGGAGCGCAAGGGCGGCTCGAGCGCCTCGCGAGCGAGAACTCGCTCACCCCGCTCTTCTTCGCGGATGCGGAGGAAGCCGCCGGCTACGTGCGCACGCTCCCTTCCTGCGCAAGCATCGCAGGCGCGCTCGTGAGCCTCGACGGGCCATGCGGCGATCGCGCGCGCGAATTCTTCGAGGCCTTCGCGGCGAAGTACCCCCGTCGCGAGATCGCGGCGCTCACGCACTCGCTCTACCACGCGGGCCCTATCCGCGAGACCCTGCCCCGGCAGGTCGCCGTCTACCAGCGCCCCTCGACGATGGCGGTGCGGACGTTCTTCGAGGCAGCGGGCGCGTACGCTCCCTAGATCGTTATTTATAGCCCCCACGCAGTTCTGGCGCGATGAGCACAGATATCGTCATCGTCGATGATGACACTAGAGTTCTCGGAAGCCTCAAGACATACGCGAGCATGAGAGGGCTCTCTCCCTATGGTTTCGCATCGCCACGAGACGCCGAGGAGTATCTCGGGCAGAGGGGAGATCCGCCGCTCGGCTATTTCGTGGACATGCGCATACCCGATGATCTCGAAGGATCGGAAAGGCTCTTCTTCCACCTGAAGGGCCGCGGCGATCCTCTCGATCATTTCTATTTCATGACCGGCCATGTCTCGGAGCACGACCTCGGGGTCCTGGCTCGTACCGGCGCGAGGGTCTTGGAAAAGAACGGGAACGAAGTGTTCGGCGTCCTGGAAGAGCTGTGCGCGGCGTACCTGCCCAAGTAGCCCCGCCACCTTTAAATCCCCGGCGCCGCTCTCGCCCCGCATGGAAGCGCGTATACAGAAGCTCATCGCGGAAGCGGGCATCTGCTCGCGCCGCAAGGCGGAGGAGCTCATCGCGCAGGGCTCGGTCACGGTCAACGGCAAGACCGCGAAGCTGGGCGAGAACGCGGACATCGAGAAGGACAAGATCGTCGTGAACGGCGAGCGCATCCGGGCGCAGCGCAAGATCTACCTCATGCTCAACAAGCCGCGCGGCTACATCACGACCGTGGCGGACCCCTGGGGGCGCAAGAACGTCGTCGACCTCATCCACCTGCCCTGGCGCGTGTTCCCCGTCGGCAGGCTTGATCGCGACGCGACCGGGCTGCTCCTGCTCACGAACGACGGCGAGTTCGCGAACCGCATCATGCACCCGCGCTACGAGGTCAAGAAGACGTACGAGGTCATGCTCGACCGCAGGATCGAGGACGCGGAGCTGCGCACGATCGCGAAGGGCGTCGAGCTCGACGGGAAGATGATCGAGGCGCAGGTGCGCAGGCTCGGCCCGCGCCGCGTGCGCATCAGCGTGCACACCGGCATGAACAAGGAGGTCAAGCGCATCTTCAAGTCCGTCGACCACTGGGTGCGCGAGATCAACCGCACGGAGGTCGGCCCGCTCAAGCTCAACGTGAAGGAGGGCAAGTACCGCACGCTCACGATCGGCGAAGTCAAGGCGATGATGGCCTGACGCCGGGCGCGCCCGCCTGCCCATTCGCCTGCCTCATTCCACAACTCTGCGCATATTCGACAGGATACCATCCGAGGTGGAGCTCGCGCCCGCTGTCCCCGTACGCGAGGAAGTCGGAGAACGATGCCATGAGCGCATGCCCCCATCCTCGCTTCGCCATCGGAGCAGGGCCTCTCGCGATCCCGCACGGCGGGCTCCAGGGCCTGCTGTTCGCGCGGATCGTCGCGTACGCCATGTGCCCGTCGGTCGCGATCGATACGTCGATCCTGCGCTCTCCTCCAGGATCGTATCCCTCGTACCCGTGGGAGTGGTAGTTCGCGATCCCTTCCGCGAGCGCCATCATCATCCCCTGCGCGCGCTCGTCCCCGAACATGCGCGCGAGCTCGGGCAGCAGCGCCGCGTTCTTCCTCGCGTCGCAATACGCGCCGAACGCGCGGCCTCCCGCATCCGACTCGCGCAGCTGCAGCTCGTACGTGCGCACGGCGCCGGCGAGCGACGCGCCGGGATTGCTGTCGTGCAGCGGCTCGTCGAGATGGAGCTGACGGACGATGTCCTCGAGCACGGAGCCTATTTCGGAGAAGCGGCTATTTATTTCCTTCTCACGAATACGCGAGGCCGCGGCGCCTCCCGACCAAGACCTTTAAATAATCCCCCAGCGCGTGCGTGCGCATGAGAGGTGAGCGAGCGCAGGTCACGCTGTTCTTCGCGATCGGCATCGTCGTCCTGCTCGCGGTCGGCACGATCACGTACCTCCTCGTCTCGCGCACGAGCGCCGCCGACGCGAGCGCGCAGCAGCGCGGCGCGAGAGAGGCCGCTGACGCGGGCGTGCTCAGCGCGTACCTCGCGAGCTGCGTCGACACGGTCGTCGACAGGCAGCTGCGCGCGCTCGGCGAGTCCGGGGGGCTGCTCGATTTCGAGGGCTATCCGAGCGCGATGCTGAGCGTCGGCAACGGCTCGAGGGAGATCGGCTACGGCATCACGCGCAACCGCGACGCCGCGGGCACGGGCGCGATCGGGCCGTACGCGTACCCTGCGCCGCGCTATCCCGATAATGGCGTCGCGATCGAGAATGCGACGCTCGATCCCGCGACGCTGCGCCCCTTCGCGCCGTTCCAGGACGGCTACTTCGGCGATGTCACGTTCCCCGCCGTCTGCGGCAAATCCGGCATGAACCGCCCTGGCAGCGCGTTCACGTGCAGGTACTACGAGGCGAACCCGCCCGGGACGCCGGGACGCTCGGCGCAGGAGCTCCTCGAGGAGCGCATCGCGCAGGGCGTGCGCGGCTGCGCGGACCTGCGCGCGTTCACGGACGCGATCGGGCAGCAGGTCGAGCGCGTGGACGACCCCGTCGCGAACGTCACCTTCACCTTCGACAACGTGCTCGTCTCGCTCACGTACCCCGTGCAGCTCAGGGGCGCGCAGGCGACCACGCTCGAGACGCTGCGCCGCGACTACAAGGTCCGCTACCTTCCCGTCGCGCAGTTCGCGATCGACCTCGCGCGAGAGGAGTCCCGCAACGTGACGTTCGACATCTCGCGCGACTTCGCGCAGGTGCCCTCGTACAGGGAAGGGTTCGTCGTGCGCAAGAGCGGCAACGTCTCGCTCGCGTCCGTGCCCGCGGGCTTCTCGGGCGCGGCCTCGCTCGTGACGATCCTCGACCAGCATTCGCAGATCGAGGGCGAGACGTACGCGTTCTCGTTCCTCGTCGAGCACAGGCTCCCGATGCTCTCGCCCGTGCCGCTCGCGGAGGCGGAGGACGTCGACGCCACAGGCCACCTGCCCGACGGCACGCTCGTGGCTGCCGATCCCGACGAGGGCGTCCTCTCCTTCGCGCGCACGCGCGACGGCACGGGCAGGATCACGCGCCTCGCCGTGCGCGACGAGGACGGCGACCAGGACTGGCAGGACTACTGAGCCGGCGAGGCGAGGGCATCGGGCGCCTTGTCGTCGACCCCACGACAAACTTTATAAACAGCGCGACGGGTGGACGCAGCGGTGCGTGGCGAGATGAGGTGGGGCGTCGTCTTCTTCGTATGTCTCCTCGCGCTCTTCGCGCTCCCGTACCAGGCGGCGGCGGTCAACACCTGGGGATGCTGCGTCACGCCCTTCGGGCAGTGCTTCGACGGCTCCGCGTTCGACTCGCAGGCGTCGTTCTCGGCCGCGTGCACCGCGGCGGGCGACAGCACGCACGCGGCGACGGTGCGCGGCCAGGGCAGCGTCGCGACATGCACGTCCTACAGCGAGTGCCGCACCGGCTGCTGCTGCGCGGGTCCCGGCGTGTTCGAGAGCCCCACGATCAACAGCAACGAGGAGCTGCTGCAGGCGACGTCGAGCGCGTGCTCGCTCAAGCCTGGCTTCTCGTACCGGCCGCTTCCCGCGGGCGGCACGTGCGTCTCCGTCTGCGGCGGCGCGCCTGCGGCCCCTCCCCCGGGCGCGAACGGCACGCACACGGTCTCCGGCAAGGTCATCAATTCGACGGGCGGCAACCCGCTCCCCGGCACGCAGGTCTTCATGCCCGTGCCGCAAGGCGACATCAACGCGACGACGGACAGCGCGGGCCGCTTCACGCTGCGCAACGTGCCGAGCATCAACGCGCGCATCTTCGCGATCAACCCGATGTGCCAGCCCGGCCAGTCGTCGCCCGTGCGCGTGGACCGCGACTGGAGCAACATCACGATCGGCCTCTTCTGCGGCATCGAAGCGTGCACGCACGCATCGCCCGCGTTCCTCGAGCAGCCCAAGGCGGTGCGCGGCACGAGCAACATCACGTTCACGCTCTCGCTGCAGGACTCGTGCGCGGATTTCCTCCAGTTCGAGCCGCTGCGCTGCGACGTGCAGGGGCTCAACTGCATCGCGCTGCGCCCGACCACGTCCCCCGTCGTCACGGACACCGGCGTCGCGCCGAACTCGACGTACTGCTACAAGGCCGTCGCGAGGTTCAAGGAGGGCGGGACCTCGGGCGAGAACGACTCCACGGTCGCATGCGTCTCGACGGGCGACGCCGCGTGCATGAGCGCGAGCGCGAAGCCGCAGTGGTGCGGGACGTCCGGCGACCCGCCGGTCTCGTCCATCCTCAGCTGCGACGACAACAACCGCCTCTCCCCCACGCGCTGCGACGCGAACACGGCGTGCGCGAGCCAGGCGGGCAAGTTCTCGTGCGCGAGCGTGCCGCAGTGCCAGAAGTGCAACGGCCTGCTCGGCCTCTTCTCGCGCGCGCTCGCGAGCCTGCCGCTCCCGTCCGGCCTCTTCACGACCACGTGCAGCAACGCGTGCACGCTCGACAGCCAGTCGTCGGGCAAGCCGCTCATGGTCGACGCGTACGCGTCGTGCACCGCGATCTCTGACTGCTCCGACTACCACACGCAGCAGTCGTGCACGCAGGACAAGTGCCAGATCCCCGGCTGCTCGTGGACCGTCGTCAACGCCGAGCTGGGCCAGGGCATCTGCTCGTCGCCCCAGCGCCCGGCGTGCAGCAGCTGCGCGAGCATCTTCGGCTACTGCAACGCGCAGATGTGCGGCAAGATCAGCCCCGATTGCTATTTCGACGGGGACGCGAACGGCCTCGCGAGCGCGCAGGGATGCATCGCGAGATCCGACGCGGCGTGCAGGTTCTACGACAACGCGCAGGACTGCACCGCGGGCGCGCCCGGGGCCTCCTACAACATCCGATACGCGAACGGGAACCGATCGGGCGGCGACAACACGAGGACCGTCGCGAGCCACGACAGGCTCGGCATCGGCGCGTGCTCGTGGGTCGCGAACGAGAGCATCTGCATCAAGAACGCGGACATGGCGGGGGGCGCCGAGGACGACTGCATCGAGAACGGCAGGATCCTCGACGATCCCTCGTGCCTCACCGACAGCACGCCGCCCACGACGGAGTTCTTCCTGCGCGATCCGCCGATCTACGGCAGGTCGACGCTGCGCTCGCTCCCCTACCGCGTGAGCGACGACAAGTCCCCGGTCGCGGCGATCCGCACGTACGTCTGCTTCGCGCAGGGATCGTCCTGCTACCCCACGCAGACGCTCTCGCAGGTCGCGCTGCCCCCCGACGGCGAGTACACGATGCGCTACTTCTCGGTCGACGCGAGCGAGAACTCCGAGCCCGTGAAGGAGGCGCGCCTCATCGTGCGCGAGACGGGCGACCCCGCGATCGACCAGGTCAGGATCGAGGAGGACAGATGAGCGCGCGGCATGAGGGCATGCGACGCGCCACGCTGCTGCTCGCGGCGCTGCTCCTGTGCGCGGGGCCCGTGTCTGCCGCGCTCATCTCGCTCGGCGGCTACAGCATCGAGAGCCCGCGCATCGTCGTCTCCTACACGAAAGAGGTGAGCCTGCGCAACTTCTCGATCATCAGCTCCGACGCGCAGCACGCGTCCGAGTACGCGCTCGACCAGGTCTCGCCGGCCCCGCTGCCCGGCGGCGCGCCCGCGTTCTCCTCGAGCTATACGCTCGCGACGAGGTCGTCGCAGGGCAACTCCAGCGCGTCCGAGCCCCTCGCGCCCGGCGAGTACCAGCTCACGCTCGACGCGGTGGACCGCAGCGGCGTGCGCACGCTCGACGCCGTGAACTTCCAGATCGTCGGCCTCGATATCCAGCTCGTGCAGCCGCGCTTCGGCGTCGCCCCCTCGCAGCCCTTCGACCTCTATTTCGTCACGCTCTCGAACGGCCAGCCCGCGCAGGCGCACTGCGAGTACAGCAAGATCGGCTTCGACGCGCCGCTCACGGCCATCTCCTCGGGGTTCACGTCCGACCACATCATCCCCGCGCTCAACTACCGCGGCTCGATCTACCTCATCTGCGAGGAGGAATCGGGCAGGAAGACGTCGGAGCGCATCCCTATCGACTGGGATACGACACCGCCGATCATCAACGCGTCCGCGAGCCCATCTCTCGTGCGCGACCCACGCGACAAGTCGGCGATCGTCGCAGTCTCGACGGACGAGGACACCGTCTGCTCGATCGACGGCGCGCCGTTCCCGGGCGAGGGCAGCGCGAACAGGAGCGCATACTCGCAGTACCACGAGACGCGGGTCTCGTACGACTCCATCTCTGACACCCAGCAGCACGTCGTCGCGCACGCGATCTCGTGCGTCGACCTCGCGGGCAGGGCCTCGAGCGCGCAGCTCAATGTCACCGTCGACTTCGGCCAGTTCTCGGACATCCAGGTGCTCAGCCCCGCCCCGCTCACGAACCTCTCGGCATTCGACCTCGTCGTCGAGCCGACGTTCGCGGCAGACACGTGCGCCGTCGGCAACAGCACGATGCAGGCGTCGGGATCGCTCTTCACGGCGCACTTCAGCGGCCTCGCGGACGGCAGCTACACGATGCATCTCGCGTGCGATGGCGTGCGCAGCGCGCAGCGCGACTACAACCTCACCGTCGACGCGACGCCCCCCACGCTCCTGCTCAACGCGTCGCAGCTCCTCTGCGCGGGCGCGATCTCCGCGCGCTGGAACGCGTCCGACGCCTCGGGCATCCGCTCGTACACGTACCGCGTCTCCGACACCTCGGGAACCCTCGCGCAGGGCACGACGATCCAGGGCGGCGCGAGCCTCGTGCCCACGCGCAGGCTCTCGGGCGCTCTCCACTGGGAGGTCCTCGCGACCGACAACGCGGGCAACGGCGCGCTCCAGGCCGCGGACATCCCAGACCTGCGCGACGGCCAGGAAGAGGAGTGCGGGCTGCCGCCGTTCATCAGGATCGTGCAGCCCCCGCTCGGCTTCGCGCTCGCCTCGCCATACACGCTCACGCTCGCGACCCCCGCTGCCTCGGCGTGCCGCTATTCGCTCCAGCCCGGCGTCGACTGGGACGGGCGCGTGCCGCTCTCGACGAGCGATGGGCGCACGCACGTGACTCCTGCGCTCACGTTCGCGGACCAGCAGCTCTACGTCTGGTGCCAGGAGCCCTCGCTCAAGAACCACACGAGGACGGTGCGCGTGGGCGTCGACACGAGCGCCCCCTCGATCGCGGTCACGGCCTCCCCCAATCCCGTCGTCGACCCGTCGCGCAAGGTGGTCGTGCTCACGGTCACGACGTCGGACCCGACCTCGTGCGCGGTGAACGGCGCGAACATGGACGGCGACCCCGCGGATCCCGCGACGTTCTCCACGAACCACGCGGCCGCGATCGACCTCAGGAGCGTGACGAGCCAGCAGCCGATGGACATCCCGTACAGCGTCACATGCGAGAACCTCGCGGGGCTCTCCGCCACGAGCGGCTATATCGTCCACGTCGATCTCGGGGCGACGCTCACGATCGCGAAGCTCTCCCCTGACGACTTCACCTCGAACGACAGCGTCGTGCTCGCGGTGCGGCCCAACCTCGACTCGACGTGCTCGTGGAAGCCCGCGCTCGACAACGGGACGATGCGCAGCTTCGACGCCGTCGTCAACAACACGCACAGCGTCACGCTGGGCCACCTCGACGACGGCACGTACCAGTACAGCGTCGCGTGCACGTCGGCCGCGCAGAGCGGGACCTCGCTCGTGAGCTTCGTGGTCGACCGCAGCGTGCCGACGATCTCGGGCCTGAGCGGCCCCGCGGTGCTGTGCGGGCGCGGCGACTACGCGTACAACATCTCCGGGATCAGCACGAGCCCCGTCGTCGCGTATTCCGTCGCGAACGGCACGGGCGCGCTCCTCGCCGGCAACACGACCTCGGCGACCATTACGCTCTCGACGACCTCGCTGCCGCCGGGCGACTACACGCTCAGCGCGACGCCGCTGAGCAGGTCGGGCGCCGCAGGATCGCCTGAGACTCTCGCGATCACGTTCGCGCGCGGCGGCGATGCGGCATGCGGCGCGTCGGAAGGCCATTGCGGCAACGGCGCGCAGGATACGGGCGAGACGGGCGTCGACTGCGGCGGCACGTGCTCGAGCGCGTGCCTCGCGTGCTCCCTCGACACCGAGTGCCCGCTGACCATGACCTGCGAGGGCGGCGCCTGCGTCCCGCTTCCCCAGATCACTCCCGGCGCCGGTGGCGGCCCCGGCCAGAACGGGACCGTGACTGGCCCGCCGATCGGCACGAGCCCCGACACCTGCGAGTCCGACTTCCAGTGCTCGCTCGACGAGCAGTGCGTGGACGGGACCTGCCAGAAATCCTCGACGCAGCCCCAGCCGACGCCCGACGGCAACGGCACCCCGGACGGCACGACGCCCACGGGCGGCGGCTCGCACTGGCTCGCGATCACCTTCATCGCGTTCGGCGTGCTCGTGATGGGCGGCAGCGGATTCTACCTCCGCTCGCATCCCGGGCACGACACCCTCTCGTACCGCGGCCCCAATTTCGCGGGCACCCCCGCGATGCCGACGATGCAGCCGCGCATGCCCCCTCCGCTCCCGCAATCCCCGCAGCGCGACGCCGCGGCGCAGGCGGTGGCGCAGCAGCGCGCGCAGGCGGAGGACGAGGAGCGCGCGAGATCGCTCGCCCGCGAGAAGGCGATGGAGCAGGCGCGCGACCGGGCGTCCGAGCGCAGCGACCGCAGGCACGACGCGTTCCGCGCGTTCGGCGAGCAGGAGGCCGGCACGGCCCGGCAGCAGCGCCCCGAGCCGGCGCCCGCGCGAAAGCAGCCCAAGGCGCAAGCCCCGCAGAAGGGCAAGGGGAAGAAGGCGGATGCCGACGACGGCGGAGAGGAAGATGTCTTCGACAAGCTCGAGAAGCTCTAGGATCCCGCGCTCGCGGCGCCTCGGCGCGCGCGCCCAGATGCAGCAGGTGTTCCTCTTCCTCGCGGCCGCGCTCGTGATCGTCGCCGCGGTCTTCCTCGGCATCAAGCTCTTCGGCTTCGCGTCCGACACCGCGTGCGGCGCCACCGACTCGGACTTCCGCACCGCGCTGCGCGCCCAGCTCGACCAGGGGGCGACGTACGGGAGCAGGCGCACCGTCTCGCTCGACGCGCCGTGCGGCGCGCAGCGCATCTGCTTCGTCGACGCGACGATGGTCGCGGGGTCGGCCAGCGCGGGGTTCACGAGCGACGACGCGACGATGACCGCGGTCGTGCGCAACGGCGTCGAGACGAACGTCTTCCTGCGCAAGGAGCAGGGGATGATGGAGGCGGGCTACGATCCCCGTATCGTCGTCGACAGCGGCTTCGCGTGCTTCACGCCGGACCGGGGCAAGCTCTCCTTCCGCACCGAAGGGCTCGGCAGGTTCGTCAAGATCTCATGACGCCGATGAGGAAGCTGAGGCATACTTCTGTTCGTGCTCGCGGTTGCTGCGGCGCATCTAGGCGCAAAGGAGTGGAAGGTCGCAAGGCCCAGGGAAGTGCAGGAGAACTAGAGACGTCGAAGCTGCTGGAAGAGCGCGGGAAGGCACCGGATCGCATGCAGACGAGAGGCCAGCTCGAGTCGTCGTTCCAGTGGATCTTCGTCCTCATCGCAGGCGGCGCGTTCCTTTTTCTCACAGTCGTCCTCTTCCGCTCATGCACGCAGCACGGCGAGGCGGCGGCGAGCGGGGCCGTCGCGGGGGATCTCGCGTCCCAGCTCGAGTCCCTCGCGTGGCAGCAGGAGACGTACGCGAACGCGAGCGCCGAAGGCGTGCGCTTCTCGTGCGTGGGCGACGTCCTCACGGTATCGTCGGGCGACGCGTCGTCGCCGATCGGCGAGGCGTCCGTCTTCCTGCCGCCCGAGATGCACGGCACGCTGCGCATGGCGACGCGCCAGCTCTCGCTCAGCGCGCAAGGCTCGCCCGAGATCGCGCTCGGGAGCGCCCTCTACGGCGTCGACGACGGCACGTACTACCTCGTGCTGCGCGACGCGGGCACGGACCCCGTCGACCTCGAGGGCATCTTCGGGCTGTCGGCGAACATCGTCTCGCTCGATGCCGCGGACGTGAGCGATCCCGCGAAGCTCGCGGCGCGTGTCCCCCAGACGGCCCGCGCGGTCGTGCTCGTCTCGCCCACGACGGCGTACGTCGCGAACGCAGGCATCTCGCGCCTGCCCCCCGGCGCCGCCTTGCGCGCGGTCGTCATCTCGAGCGGGCAGGCGCAGTTCTACGATACGCAAGGCGACACGATGCGCGCGATCGCGCGCATGCCCGCGGAGGACCCGATGCTCGCGCTCGGCGCCGCGGTCTCGTCCTCGCCCGACGCGTACGCGTGCGCCCGCTCGCGCCTCATCGACCGCGCGAGGCGCCTGACGCGCATCTACGAGCTGCGCGCGGCGAGCCTCTCGCGCGAGCCCTCGCTCTCGCAGTGCGCGACGGCGCTCAACGATACCTCCGCGCTGCTCGCGCAGATCGACGCGAAGAACGGCACGGACTACCTCGGCGCGGTGCTCGGAGCTGAGCGCACGCTCTCGTCCATGCAGTCGTCGCTGCGCTCGCGCTCGTGCCCGGTGATCGCATGAGGCGGCGCGCGCAGCTCCAGACGCTCGAGCCGATCATCATCGTGGTCATCCTCGCGCTCATCGTCGGCGTCGTCCTGCTCTTCGTGGTGCGCGCGGGCGGGGCGCAGGACAAGGCGAGCGCACGTGCTATCGACGAGCGCGAGGCGATCGCCATGCTGCGCAAGGTGACCTCGCTCCCCGAGCTCTCGTGCCCGCTCTCCGAGACCGTGCGCACGTTCTGCATCGACGGCGCGAAGGCGCAGGCGTTCGCGCGCCTCGCGGCCGACCCGCAAGAGCGCCTCGCGTACTATCCGCTGCTCGGGTCATCGCGCATCAACCTCACGTGGGCGGACCTCTCGGCGGGCACGACGCGCTCGCTGCTCCTCTACGACGGGCTCGGCAACGCGAGCGACGTCTCGCAGTCCGCGACGTATTTCACGGTCTACGATCCCGTGCAGGACGCGCGCCTGTTCGCGACGCTCACGATCGAGCGGGGTGCGCGATGAGGGCGCATCGCCGCGGCCAGACCGAGATGATCGGGCTCGTGTTCGTGGTCGCGCTCATCGCGCTCGGCATCGTGCTCTACGCGCGCCTCGGCACGAGGTCCGGGGACGGCGGCGCCGCGCAGGCGGAGCAGGCGCAGGGATCGGCCTCGCTGCTCGTCTCGCTCCTCGAGACGACGGTGCCCTCGTGCGGGTCGAGCTTCGAGCGCGTCGCCGCGGCGTGCGTCGAGGGCAGGCCGATGTGCGCGTCGGGCGATCCGTGCGGCGAGGCGCAGGCGGTGCTCGAGAACGTGTCCGCGATCGCGCTCGACGCGCGCGGGGCGAAGTACAACCTGAGCGTCGAGGGGACGGGCATGGGCATCGCGAGCGCGGACTGCGCGAGCGCGGACCCGCGCGTCGATCTCGTGGCGGCGCCGCGCGTGCCGCTGCTCACGGCCACGGGGACGAGGTACCTGCGGCTCTCGCTGTGCAGCTGATGCGCATTATGGGGGTTCTCCGTCGGCTGCTGCGGCGTTCTTAGCTCACTGCGTTCCGCGGTTTTGCGTCGAGGCCGCTGCATAGGCTCGGAAACCCAGGGTTTCCGGCCCGCCGGAAATGCGAGGCATTTCCGAGCGAATCGCGGCCTCGCTCGGGAATCGCAACGATTCCCGGCGGCCGGAAAACACGCTGTTTTCCGAGCCTCCTGTTCGACGCCAAGGCAGCAGCTCTCTCTTTTGCGGGATGTGTTGCGGAACGTGTCGAAGTTGCCGAGAAAAAGCAATGAGTGAGATGGGAACATCATCCCCCGAGGATCGACTTGACGGGGCTCAGGCTGTCCGTGCCCGCCTGCACGATGTGCTTGCTCACGAGCAGGTACGAGAGGTAGATGATCGCGGCGCCGATGACGACCGCGACTATCCACATCAAGGTGCCGTTGTCCATGCCTCTCCTGCTCCGCATGCGGCTCACCATTCGACCAGCCTGCGGAAGAAGTCCCCGATCTGCGCGAAGGTGCCGCTGATGACGAGGAACAGGATGAGCACCGCGATGAGGACGATGACGGCCACCGCCATCGACACGCTGAAGCTGATCTGTCCGTCGCGCATGCCCCCGCTCTCTCGCGGGTGATTTATTAGCTATTCGGATGCTGTAGACATCGCGCCACACTCTCTGCACGTTCTTTCGCGGAGTGTCGCTGCCTTGGAGTACGACAGGAGAGCGGGCGATTCGCTCGGAAACGTAGCGTTTCCGGCGTGCTGGAAA